>MKRV01000197.1 GCA_001897995.1 Alphaproteobacteria bacterium 65-37
CCTCGGTCTGGTCGTGCGTCACATAGATCATGGTGAGGTCGAGCGCGCGGTGCAGCACCTTGAGCTTGGAGCGCAGCTCCCATTTCAGCGCCGGATCGATCACCGTCAGCGGCTCGTCGAACAGGATGGCCGCCACGTCGGCGCGCACCAGGCCGCGCCCGAGCGAGATCTTCTGCTTGGCGTCGGCCGACAGCCGGTTCGCCCGACGGCGGAGGTCGGGCGTGAGGTCGAGCAGTTCGGCGATCTCGCCGACACGCCTGTCGATCTCGGCGCGGCCGAGGCCACGATTCTTCAGGGGAAAGGCCAGGTTCTCGCCGACCGTCATGGTGTCGTAGATGACCGGGAACTGGAACACCTGGGCGATGTTACGTTGCTGGGTGGTGAGTGCGCCGACATCCTTGCCGTCGAACAGCACCTTGCCGTGCGACTGGCGGACGATGCCGGAGATGATGTTGAGCAGGGTGGTCTTGCCGCAGCCCGACGGGCCGAGAAGCGCATAGGCACCACCCTGACGCCAGGTCATGGAGATGGGGTTGAGTGCGAACACGGGGGCGCCCGCGGCATCGCTACCGTAGGTGTGGGCGAGGTCGACGAGGTCGATGCGGGCCATGTCGATGCCTCAATCGGCCGCCGGCGCGGCGACCAGGAGGCCGGCGCGGTCGAAAACGAAGAGATCGCCGGGATCGAGGGCGGCCTGGACCTTGGTACCGGGCGCGTATTCCTGGACGCCGGGCAGGACCACGACCCAGTTCGTGCCGTTGCGCACGAGATGGATGAAGCTCTCGGAACCCGTGATCTCCGTCAGCGCGACCGTCGTCGGGAAGAGGTGATAGCCCGCGGTGTTGCCGTCGAGGCGGAGCTGATGTGCGCGAAAGCCGACGCGGTAGGGGCCGTCACCCAATCCGGCATAGAGGCCGTCGGCAACCGCAGGCTCGCCGTTGTCGTAGTGAATGGTGCCGTCCTTCTTTTCGATGTCGACCGTATTGAGCGGCGGATCGGAGAACAGCTGGGCGACGCGCAGGCTGTCGGGACGCCGATAGACGCTGGGCGTGTCGCCGTCCTGCAAGGCGCGCCCTTCGGACAGGCAGATCGTGCGGCCTCCCAGCAGCAAGGCCTCCGAGGGCTCCGTGGTCGCATAGACGAAGATGGCACCGGAATTCTCAAAGATGCGCGGCAGCTCGGCACGCAGCTCCTCGCGCAGCTTGTAGTCGAGGTTGGCCAGCGGCTCGTCGAGCAGAACCAGGTCGGCGCCCTTCACCAGGGCGCGGGCGATCGCGGTGCGCTGCTGCTGGCCGCCCGACAGCGCGAGTGGGGTGCGGTCGAGATAGGGCTCCAGCCGCAGGAGCCTGGCGGCATCGCGCACCCGCCGGTCGATCTCCTCCTGGGGCCGGCGCTGGACACGCAGCGGCGAGGCGATGTTCTCGAAGACCGTGAGCGAGGGATAGTTGATGAACTGCTGGTAGACCATCGCCACTGAGCGCCTGCGCACGTCGACGCCGGTGACGTCGCGATCGTCGACGATCACCTTGCCGCGGTCCGGCACGTCGAGACCCGCCATGGCGCGCATCAAGGACGTCTTGCCGGAAAGCGTCGGCCCCAGCAGCACGTTCAGGCTGCCACGGCCGAGCGACAACGATATGTCCCGCAGATAGGCCTGGCCACCGCGTGCGATCGACATGTTTTCGAGGCGCAGCGTCATGGCGCACCCGTCAAGACGCCACCCGGTGGCGCGCGGTTCGGTATGCAACCATAAGTAACGCGATCGGCGAAGATAGGATCGTCGACAGACATCAAAGTCCGTTCCCCCTATTTTCGATTTTTCTTCGCTTCTTGCCTTGAACGAACGCTAAGTAGCTATGCGAGGCGACACAAGGGCGAGCTTCGAAAACAATGTGAATGGTCGAGAGGCGTGATCGCAGTGCTTACGCAATGGTTGCGCTGACATCACCTTTCATCGGAACTGTCTCGACGACCTTCACGGAATGCTGGCTGCAGATGGACCGCAACCGGTACGATGGCAGATGGTCTGTGACGAAGGTCTGGACCTGCGAGATGTGGCCGATCCGGACCGGCGCACTGCGCGAAAACTTCAGTCGATCGGCAACGAGGATCACGCGTCGCGCGTTCTCGATGATCGCCTGGCTGACCAGCACTTCGCGGTAATCGAAGTCGAGCAGCGCACCGTCCTCGTCGATCGCCGACGCGCCGATCACCGCGCTGTCGACCTTGAACTGGCGGATGAAGTCGACGGCGGCGGTGCCGACGATGGCGCCGTCGCTGCGTCGAACCGGGCCGCCGGCGACGACGACGTCGAAGCCGGGGCAGGGATAGAGTGTGCGCGCGACATTGAGGTTGTTGGTGATCACCAGCAGATCTTTGTGACCGGTCAGAGCTTGAGCGACTTCCTCGGTGGTCGTTCCGATGTTGATGAAGAGGGAGCTGCCGTCGGCAATCAGGGCGGCCGCCGCAAGGCCGATCGCGCGCTTTTCGTCGGCGGCGATCAGGCGACGAGCCTCGTAGGCGATGTTCTCGATGTCCGAGGCGATCACGGCACCGCCGTGAATGCGGCTGAGCAGCCGCCGTCCGCAAAGGTCGTTCAGATCTTTGCGGATCGTCTGCGGCGTCAGCGAGAACTTTTCGGCGAGACCGTCGACGCTTACCCGGCCCTGAACACGGGCCAGCGCCAGGATCTCCCGTTGTCGGGGGGTAGCCGGCTGCATCGCCGGAGAGCTTTGCGCCGATCGCGAGACGCCGCAAGAGCCCCGAGGCCCGGTGCCTGCCCTTGTTGCGAAGCCGCGAACCGGCCGGTGTTTCGCAAACGTCGATGTGCAGCATCGCGAGGATCCACTTGCGCTTGCCTTGCATCGTGGCTGACGTCCACGATGCATTCCGGTACCCATGGCCCCAGCCCTGGTGCTTCGAGCCTGCACAGCGGAAGGTAAAGATGAGCGCGCTTCTCAACGACGTCGAACTGGTCGATCGCATCCTCGCGCATGTCGACGCCAAGACGACGGACAAGGGCACGTCGGTGTGGCGCGAGCCGGCGGCGAACTATAGCTCGCCCGAACGCTTCGCCGCTGAAATGGAGGTGCTGCGTCGCGTGCCGATGGCCTTTTGCCCCTCGGCCGCCTTGCCGGAGCCGGGCTCGTACATTGCACGCACCACTGTCGGCAGGCCGCTTCTCGTCGTACGAGGTCTGGACGGCGTCGTTCGCGGGTTCCGCAATGCCTGCCGTCACCGCGGCATGAAGCTCGAAGAAGGCGAGGGCTGCAAGCGGGCGTTCGCCTGCCCCTATCATGCCTGGACCTACGGTCTCGACGGCACGCTGCGCCATGTGCCGGGCGAAGAGGGATTTCCGGGGCTGAACAAGGACGAGCATGGGCTCGTCCCCGTGGCAGTGCAGGAGAGGGGCGGTCTCGTCTTCGTGACGCAGGATGCGCCGCTGTCCGATGGTGCCTTGCCGGAGGTGCCGGACCTCCTGCCATCCGATTACGTTCTGTTCAACAAGCTCGAGTTCGACGACGAGGCCAACTGGAAGGTGATCGGTGAGACTTCCATGGAGGGCTACCACATCAAGGCGCTCCACAATCAGTCCTTCTTTCCCTACGGCTACGACAACCTGAACGTGGTCGAACTGCATGGCCGCAATTCACGCATTGTCTTTCCATTTCGGCGCATCGAGAAATTGCGCCAGATGCCGCGCGAAGCGTGGAACGTTCAGGGACGTCTTACCGACGTGTATCAGCTCTTCCCCAATACCCATGTCAGTTTCCTCTCCAGTCATGCCATGCTTGTCATTCTGGAGCCGGTGACGCCTTCGAAAACGCATTGGGTCGTCTATCAGCTTGCCCCGCGGATCAAGGACGGCAAGCCACTCGACATCGCCGAGGCGCGGCGCGACGCCAACTTCGTGCAAGACGCCGGTTTGACCGAAGACCGACAAGCCGCCCGGGCCATCCAGGAAGGGCTGACGTCGGGTGCCAACACGCACTTCACGTTCGGTCACTACGAGCAGGCGATCGGCCATTTCCATCGCCATCTGACGGAGCACGTAGAGAAGCTGGGGCGGGCTTCACCGTCCGCCTGACTTCGCGATGGCGCCATCCAGTCGCCGGGTGTATGAGTAACTCACCATCGCCCCCCAAGCTCCGGCTTGCGATGGCTGAGAGATGCGTGCGCTCCCGCCTCACCGGTGAAGACGCCCGCCTGGAAGACCGGCTCCTAGCCCCGTTCTGTTCCCGCTTTTCCTGATTTTGCCGATTGCCGGCGACGCGATCGTGCGTACGCCGAGTTGGCGGCCGCACGCGGCCGCGAAGGAATTCGCCATGAACGTTCCAAAAGACACCAAACCAATGATCTGGGGCGCCGTAATCGGTGCCGCTCTCTGCGCAACTGTCGGCTTTACCTGGGGCGGTTGGGTGACCGGCAGTACGGCCCGGAAGGAGGCGGTCGTCGCGGGGCAGAGTGCCACCGTCATCGCATTGGCGCCGTTCTGCGCCGAACGCTTCCGCGCGCAGGACGATGCCACGGCAAAATTGGCTGAGCTCACCAAGGCAAGCACGTGGGAGCGCAGTGCAGTCGTCGAGAAAAGCGGATTCGCCATGAAGCCCGGCACCAGGACCAACGATTCGGATATTGCCCGTGCCTGCGTCGATCTTCTGATGGCCCCGACAGCACCGAAGAGCTGAACCCAGGAACCGGACCCAAGAGCCGAACCCAAGAACCGGGCGGTGCGTGCGATGTCCACCGTCCGCTGCTAGGGCATTGAAGCATGACGCATCCGCCAGCAATCGTCGTAGGCGAGCTCCTGGCGCTACGCCGCTCCCTGCGAGGCACGAAGTGGGACAGCATCCATCTCGATCATTTCGTGCAGGTCCTTTGCCGCCTCGACGATGATCGGCATGGGTTCACCCTCGACGATCTGCACGCTATCGAGAATGCATGGGTTGGCGAACCGGGCGAAACCTGGTCCGGTGGCTTTGTCGTGCGGCTCAAGGATGGCAGCCGTGCGCACGTCGATGGCCGTGCCGGCCAGTCGCACTGGTCGGACGATTCCGACATCGAGGCCTGTTTGCTCGGTACTGGCGAACGCCAACCTGAATTGGGCTCCCGGTACGGCTGGCAGACTCATGTTTGGAACGAGGAGTTGGCGCGCACGCTCAACGAGTTTCTCGTCAGGTTCGCTGCCCAGCGCGGCCAGCTGCCGGAGGAGAGTTCCAGATGACCGACAAACCGATCGAGCTCGACCAGCACCGAGGGATGGCCGCTCAGAAAGCCACCGAATCCCGGCGACTGGTCGTTGAAGTCGAGGCGAACGAAAAGGCTTTGCAGCTGCATCACGACGAGATCGAGCTCCAGCTGATCGCGGCGCCGGCGGAGACTTGGCGAGAAGCGGCGGAGAAAGCGCGTTACGTCTTACGCCTTTACGTCGCCACTCTGGACGACCGCGACACCCAACACCATTCCCTGGTCACGGCGATCCTGGCCGACTTCGAGCGCCTCGAGCGCGAGAGCTGAGAGCGCTGTTTGCGGCCAGCGCCGCAGTGGCGAAGCGATCTACCGATCCGGGCTGTGGAGAAGGATGCTCTGGGCAGATCCACCGGAAGGTCATCCGATCTCGGACATCGATTGCCGATCTTGGGTAGTCGTTCTGAACGGTTGGAAGAATTCGCATCGCAAGGTGCATGTCTGATCGAGCGTATTCCTGTTCTTGCACATCGCTGAATAGGAAATCCGCGCGCGACGACGTGAACGTAATCGCATGTCGTCTACAAAAAAGTTGCCGAACATGGGCATCGGCATCCGATCGTGGGCGGATGGTGAGGCAACGCAGCGTTACAACGCCGCCATCGAGCTGCCTCGTGATCCGCAGCGATCAAATTGGGAAGTGTCGTTCTTCCGGGAAGAGGGACGATGCTGATCGGCGGACATCAGTAGCTTCGTGTGTGGATTAGTTGGGCCGAGTTGATCGGCGAATGCCTGTGGGGGCGTCGCTATGACTGTCGAGCGAGTGAATATGCTTTCTGGTGTGTGGGGTGCTGTGTGTGGAGACCGCCGTGATCGAGAAGGTCACGGCGGTCACCGCAGGATGATGTCAGGGGATGTCGTCGGAGGGCGCCATCTGCGCCGCCGCGTGATGGCGATCCTGCGGGAAGCCCATCGCGTCCTCGGCATCGCCAGGAAGCGCCTGGCCTTGGGATGCCTTGGCGCCGGCGTTGCCGTTGGCGGCTTCGCCTTGCCGATCGGCTTCGCTAACGCGCAGACGCACTACTACAGCGTCAACGACGGCGGCGTGATCGGCGGCAACTACAACAATGACGGCGCGACCGGCGTGAATGCCCTGGCGGCGGGCGTCAGCGCCCTGGCGTCGGGCGACAAGAGCGTCGCGGTCGGCTACGACGCCAATGCGGTGATGGCGAACAACATCGCCATCGGCGCCAGCTCCTACGCCAACAGCAACAATCCAGGCGCCAACTTGATGAGCGCCATCGCGATCGGCCTCGGTGCCATGAGCTCCAACTCGACGCTCACGGGTACCACGGCCGGGGTCGCGATCGGCCAGGGGGCGATCGCCAAGTCGACGAGCGGCTCCGGCAGCTCGCCGGTCGCCATTGGCGCTTCGACCGATGCTACTGGCGCCGGCTCGCAGGTCGCCATTGGCGACCAGGCCAAGGCCTTTGGTACGGATGCCATCGCCATCGGCGGCCATGCCTTCTCCACGGGAGCGCAGGCGACGGGCGATCAGTCGACGGCGATCGGCCAGAGCGCCCTGGCGACGAGCCAGGGCGCCATTGCGCTGGGTTTCGAGGTCAAGGCTTTGGGCAAGAACTCGATCGCCCTCGGCTCCAGCGCCCAGGCCATCGGCGATTCGTCGATCGCGATCGGCATCAACAGCACCGTGAGCGGCAGCCGGTCGGGCGCGCTGGGCGATCCGAACACGGTCTCCGGTTCGGGTTCCTACGTGGTCGGCAACGACAACACCGTCGCCCAGAACAACAGCTTCGTGCTGGGCAACAACGTGACCACGACGCAGGCCAACAGCGTGGTGCTGGGCAACCTCTCGACCGATCGGGCGGCGACCACGGTCACCGGGGCAACGATCGGGGGCACCGCCTATACCTTTGCCGGTGCGGGCTCGGTCGCCAACGGCGTAGTGAGCGTCGGTGGCGTCGGCACTGAACGGCAGATCATCAACCTGGCGGCGGGTGCGCTCTCGGCCACCAGCACGGATGCCGTGAACGGCAGCCAGCTCTTCGCCACCAACCAGGCGATAAGCGCCGCGCAGACGCACTACTACAGCGTCAACGACGGCGGCGTGATTGGCGGCAACTACAACAATAACGGCGCCACCGGCGTGAATGCCCTGGCAGCGGGCGTCAGCGCGCTGGCGTCGGGCGACAAGAGCGTCGCGCTCGGCTTCGACGCCAATGCGGTGAAGGCGAACAACATCGCCATCGGCGCCAGCTCCTACGCCAACAGCAATGAAACCGCCGGCAACTCGATGAGTGCCGTCGCGATCGGCCTCGGCGCCCAGGCCTTCAACTCGACGGCCACGGGCATCACGGCGGCGGTCGCCATCGGCCAGGGGGCGATCGCCAAGTCGACGAGCGGCACCGGCACTTCGCCGGTCGCCATCGGCGTCTCGAGCGACGCCTCCGGCGCGGGCTCGCAGGTCGCGATCGGCGATCAGGCCAAGGCCTTCGGCACGGATGCCATCGCGATCGGCGGCCATGCCTTCTCCACGGGAGCGCAGGCGACGGGCGATCAGTCGACGGCGATCGGTCAGGGCGCCAAGGCGTCGAGCCAAGGCGCCATCGCCCTGGGTTTCGAGGTCGAGGCCTCGGGCAAGAACTCGATCGCCTTCGGCTCCAGCGCCAAGGCCATCGGCGATTCCTCGATCTCGATCGGCATCAACAGCACCGTGACCGGCAGCCGGTCGGGCGCGCTGGGCGATCCCAACACGGTCTCCGGTTCGGGTTCCTACGTGGTCGGCAACGACAACACCGTCGCCCAGAACAACAGCTTCGTGCTGGGCAACAACGTGACCACGACCCAGGCCAACAGCGTGGTGCTGGGCAACCTCTCGACCGATCGGGCGGCGACCACGGTCACCGGCACGACGATCGCGGGCACGACTTACACTTTTGCCGGCGCAGGCTCGGTCGCCAACGGCGTGGTGAGCGTCGGTGGCGTCGGCACCGAACGGCAGATCATCAATCTGGCGGCGGGCCAGGTGTCGGCCACCTCGACCGACGCGGTGAACGGCAGCCAGCTTTTCGCCACCAACACGGCGGTCACCAACATCGCCAACGGCCAGGCCGGACCCTTCGTGTCCAACCAGGGCAAGACCACGACGCAGCCGGTCGCCTCGGGCCTCGATGCGCTGGCCGGCGGCTTCGGCGCCTCGGCCACGGGCGCGGCCTCCTCGGTGATCGGCAACAGTGCCACCGACAACGGTGTCGCCAACTCGACGATCATGGGCAACGGCGCCAGCATTGCGGCGGGCCTCACCGGCTCCAACGTGGCGCTGGGCCAGGGCTCGACGGTGGTGAGCAATGCCGTCGGCACGACCAACGTGACGATCGGCGGCACGACCTACAACTTTGCCGGCGCCACCCCGGCCGGCACGGTGAGCGTCGGCAGTGTCGGAGCGGAGCGCACCATCACCAACGTGGCGGCGGGCCGGCTCTCGGCCACCTCGACCGACGCGGTGAACGGCAGCCAGCTCTTCGCCACCAACACGGCGGTCGACCAGCTCAACACGCAGATCACCAATATCAACAACGGTGCGGCAGGCCCGGTGCAGCGCACCGGCAACAGTAACGAGCTTGCCCTCGTGGCGCCGGGCGGCACAGGGGCGGCGCCGGGAGCGGCGCAGAAGCTGACCAACGTGGCGGCAGGCACTCTCTCGGCCACCAGCACGGATGCCGTGAACGGTAGCCAGCTCTATGCCACCAACCAGGCGGTCACCAACATCACCAACGGTCAGGCCGGCCCCTTCGTGTCCAGCCAGGCCGTGACGGGAGCGCAGCCGGTCTCCTCGGGGGCGGATGCGCTGGCCGGCGGCTTCGGCGCCTCGGCGACGGGTGCGGCCTCCTCGGTGGTCGGCAACCGCGCCACCGACAATGGCGTGGCCAACTCCACGGTGATGGGCAACGGCGCCAGCGTGAAGGCGGGTTCCACCGGCTCGAACGTGGCGCTGGGCCAGGGCTCGGTGGCGGAAACCGCCGTCGGCACGTCCAGCACGGTGATCAACGGCCAGACCTACAACTTCGCCGGCACGGCCCCCGCCGGGTCGGTGAGCGTGGGCAGCGCCGGCAACGAGCGCACGGTCACCAACGTGGCGGCCGGCCGGCTCTCGGCCACCAGCACGGATGCCGTGAACGGCAGCCAGCTCTTCGCCACCAACCAGGCCGTCAACAGCCTGACGGTGACCACCCAGAACGCCGTGATGTACGACACCGCGGGCGGCCAGAAGACCAACACCATCACCCTGCAGGGCGGCGACCCCAACGCGCCGGTGCTGATCCGGAACGTTGCAGCCGGTGTGGCCCCGACCGACGCGGCCAATGTCGGGCAGGTGCAGGCCGCCACCACGTCGGCCAACAATTACACCAACCAAGTGGCTGCACAAACGCTGAGCCAGGCCAATTCCTACACCGACATGCGCTTCGGTCAGCTCAGCCAGCAGATCGGCGATGTGCAGAAGGAAGCCCGCCAGGCGGCGTCGATCGGTCTGGCCGCCGCCTCACTGCGCTACGACGAGCGGCCTGGCAAGATCAGCGCCAGCGTCGGCGGTGGTCTGTGGAAGGGCTATGCCGCGGGCGCCATGGGCCTCGGCTACACCAGCCTGAACCAGCGCGTGCGCGCCAACGTCTCCGCGGCAACGACCGGCGACAGCTGGGGCTTCGGCGCCGGCCTCTCCTTTACCTTGAACTGAAGGGGGAGACCATGACCAAGACACACCTCTCCCTCTTGACGGTCCTGGCCTGGTTTTCTCTCACCCTGCTGGTCGGCGTCGCGCACGCCGACCAGCAGCTGGCCTCCGCCTATTCGATCAAGCCGTCGGACGTCGCCGTGCCCGACGATGTGCCGCTCGGCGAGTACCGCCGCATCATCCGGCCCTACAAGAACTGGACCTTGATCTGCGACGAGAACCTCAAGCAGAAGCAGCGGATCTGCAATGTCTCGCAGAGCATCGTCGATGCCAGCGGCGCCGTCGCCTTCAGCTGGAGCCTCGCGGCGACTGCCGGCGGCACACCGATGATGATCGTGCGCGTGCCGGCCACGGTCGGGAAGGATCAGCCGGTCCGCTTTTCCTTCGGCAAGGACGGTGCCGCGATCATCGTCAAGACGGCCGACTGCGATCAGCGGATCTGCATCGGCATGCTCCCGGTCGACGGCCGCCTCAAGGCCTATGTCGATAAGGGCGTCACGTCGGAAGTCTTCTATGTCGCGCTGCCGCCGGCCATGCCGGGACGCGATCCCTCCTCCGTCGCGGCGCACCTGCAGACCGTGACGGTGCAGGCGCCACTCGAGGGTCTCTCGGCGGCCCTGGCTGGAATTTGAGCGGCGGGAATTTGAGCGCGGGAAGGGCGGAGCTGAGGAAAACGACCATGAGCGACGCAGAAGAGAGCGACCCGAAGACCATCGACCGGCGAGCCGCGCCGCCGCGCCCCTGGCGCTATGCGTTGATGGGCATGACATTGCCACTGGTGGTGATCGCTGCGGCCGCGGCCTGGCATTTCCATCCGACCTGGATCGAGGCGCTGGCCCAGAACAGCCGCGCGTCGGCGCAGGCCGCCGTCGGTCCCACGACCGTCGCAGCTGCACAGAACGAGTCTCCGTTCCTGGTCCAGGCCCGTCAGGCCGATGCGAAGACCTGCGCCGGCGTCTACCAGACGCTGGGCACGGTGGCTGTCGAGGGATCGCAGTTCGCCACCCAGGCGATCTGGAGCAAGACCGAGGCGGACAATCGCGCCATCCAGGGCATGACCGGCATGACGTACAACGCCGGCACCTATGTCGGTCCGGCGGCTGGTGTCGTGTTCGCCTCCCCGACGGGCGAGAAATGCGAAGGGATCATGGTTCGCGTGGTTCCTTTCCAGCAGAACTGCGAGGCCGTGACGGCTCTGCTGCCCAAGGGGAGTGCCGCGTCGAGCAAGCTCTCCGAAGTCGCGATCTACAACGCGGACCCGGGCCTGCAGGTCATGCTGATCCCTGCCGGCACGGGCTGCACCGCTCTCACAATCCTACGGGCAGGTGGACGATGACCAACAACTATCCCTTTCAGCAGACGCGTACCGCCGCCGCCCCGGACTCTCCCGTGGAGCATGGGAGAAGTTTTCCTCTCTCCGGCAGTGGAGCACGGCAGATGAAGGACGCCAGGGTACGCAAGGCAAGCCAGGGGCAGGCGGTGAACGCCGATGGCCGCATGCTGCGCAGCGAGCGCACCCGCTTCAACATCGTGTCGGCCTATCTCTTCCTGGTTCGGCGCAACCTGCGCGAGCCGTCGATGCGCCAGGTCGCGGAAGTGGCGGGTTGTGCGTTGCGCTCGGTTTACGAGCGCATGTCCGATACCCACACCTTGCGACTGGCGGCGCTCGACCATGCGCTCAATACGGCACGGCGCAGCTTCGATCCGCGGCTCGGCGGGCTCGATCGGGCGTCCCGATTGCAGGCCATCGTGCGCTTCCAGGTCGAGGAATACGAGCAGTGGGGCCCGCTGTGGCACCTCATGATCCAGCACGAGCACCTCGCCGACATCAAGGCGCGCCTCGAGACCATCCGTCACAAGGTCCTGAAGGACCGCCTGGACGAGCTCTATCGTCATGAGCTGACCGACGGCAGCGAGGCCGAGCAGGTGAACTGGCTGCTGCTGCTGAACGCCACGACCAGCCTGGAGAGCTGGCAATACCTGCGCTACTTCCAGCAGCTCACCTTCGAAGGCGTCTGCGAGCGCTGGGGCTGGTGCGTCGAGCGGATCCTGGCCGTTGCGGCACCGAACGGCGGCGACTGATCTTCGCTACGTGTCCATGATCAAGTCCGGTCGCGGTGGGGCGATGGGACGTGGTACGCTCCCGCGCGGTTCGGAGGAGCGTGGATGGGCAAGGAATCCAGCGGCAAGGCGTTCTGGAAGTCGGCATGCCCGCATGACTGTCCCAGCGGCTGTTCGCTCGAGGTCGAGCGGCTGTCGTCGTTGCGCATTGGCCGCATTCGAGGCGCAGCCGCCAACGGCTACACCGACGGCGTCGTCTGCGCCAAGGTCGCGCGCTATGCCGAGCGCGCCCATCATCCCGATCGCCTGAAGCAGCCGCTACAGCGGGTGGGGGAGAAGGGCACCGGTTCGTTCCGGCCGATCTCCTGGGACGCTGCCCTCGACGAGATCGCCGAAGCCTTTGTCAAGGCGACGCAGATCCACGGCAGTGAAGCCGTATGGCCTTATCATTCCGGCGGCACCATGGGCGTGGTCCAGCGCTGGGGCATCGACCGGCTGCGCCATGCCTTCGGCTATTCCCGCCAGCACAGCACCATCTGCATGACGCCGGCCGAAGCGGGCTGGCGCGCCGGGGTCGGCAAGCTGATGGGGCCGGATCCGCGCGAGATGGCAGAGGCCGACCTGATCATTGTGTGGGGCGGCAATCCCGTCTCGACCCA
>MKRV01000198.1 GCA_001897995.1 Alphaproteobacteria bacterium 65-37
TAGACCGATAACCTCATCAGCATATTCGCCGGAATGCTCCAAAGCATACGATCGTCGACATTTTGTATCACGGCAGCTGCTTTGCGTTTCCACGTCGCACGAACAGTCCGTCAGATTGTGCAGCCAGCGCAGAAACGCCGGCAGCGGACCCGCCGTTCGACGTTCGGTCTGTCGACATACGAACTGATGGCGGCGTGCCTTCGGGCCTATCCTGATCACGCGCCACGAACAGAGGCGAATCCTGCCACGACATGACACGGTGATTGACGGTGACCATGCCATCGACCTGCCCGTCTCCGATCAGCGGTGCGAGCATAGCGACGTAGAGCTGGGTCTCGCTCGGCAGCTCGCGGCCGGTCGCCAAGTATTCGTCGTAGCGCGCAGGGCCTGCATTGTAGGCCGCCAGAAAGCCTGGCGAGCCGTAGCGGTCGTGCATCTCGCGCAGATATGCCGCGCCGGCAAGGACGTTGTCGCGTGGCTCATACGGGTCGGCGCCGAGGTCATAACGGGCACGCAAGCCAGCCCAAGTGTCGGGCATGATCTGCATCAATCCCATGGCGCCTCGGGACGAGAGCGCCAGCACGTCGCCGCCACTCTCCGTCGCCATCACGGCGCTGATCCAGGAAGCCGGCAGGCCAAATCGCTGCGCGGCTTCGCGAATGAAGGGCGCATAGGGATCGGTGGCGGATGTATTCTTGAACGACACCGCGGCGGCAGGTTCGGCACGCGCCGTCCCTCCAGGTGCTGCCACGGCCGACATCAGCAGGATCACAGCCATCGCCACGACCGATCGGACGGCGGCTCGCCGGGTCCTGGCCGGAAAGAAGGAAGAGTCACGGCGCCGCACAAACGAGAGAGCGGCCGCTTGAGGGAGAAAGCGCTGCATGGTCAATCCTCCTTCTCGATCCAGACGGGATGCGCGCGGCCGATGACGCTAGATGCCGGGATCGGCCCGAAGTACCGCCCGTCCAGCGAGTCCGCCGATTGCCAGTTCATAAGGAAGAGTTCGCCTGCAGCGATGACGCGGCAGCCCTGCCAGGTGGGCAGCGATCGACCGCGTCTGTCGCGCTCGCGTGCCATGCCCATCGCGATGACATCGACCCTGACCGTGAGCCCGTCCCGGCAGACGGTCTGACCGGAAAGCGCAAGGACGTGCTTCAACATGGGAACTCCGCGCGGCAGGTAGTTGCCGCCCGCGAGGAAGGTCGCGAGCGGTTCCGGAGGCATGACGGCGACGAGCTCGGAGACATACCGCGCGTTAATTGACTGCAGCCGGTAGAGACCGACAGGCACACTTGCCGAAGCGTTCCACATGTAGAGCGGAGGTGCGGCCCCTCCGAAGGTCCAAGCCAGAGCGCCAACGCCGGCGAGCGTGGCCGCGAGCACGAGCGGTCGGCCGGTCATGGCTCAATCCGCCGCTGCAGAAGCCAGGCCTTGTGCCGCGCCAAGGTGTAGGGGCGCATCGCTTCGCCGGCCGACTGACGGCTGTGAACGTGACGCCAGTAGTCCGGTGCTGCGTCAGCCGCATTGATGCCCAGCGCTTCGACGATGTCGATCATCTGCAGCACGCGCTTGACCTTCGGCCAGCCGGAACCCCGCAGCAGGATGTCGGCGCCAGGCCGCACATAGGGAACCGTTGCGCACGCTTCGCTGGACCGAACGGCGCGCAAGATGTCGATGCGCGACGCGACCGTGCCGTAGTCGTTGGCGGCCCAGCGCACGAAGGCGAAGATGCTGCCCGGAGCAAAGGACAGGACACGCCGGCGCCGATCGAGGATCTGCTCATCGGCGGCGCGGCCAAAGCGTATCCAACGCTCCGTCTGCTTCTCAAGCCACAGGAGCTCGACATGGGTGAGATCGCTCATCCGGCACCTCCGTTCCATGTCGAGAGCACGCGCCGCGACAGTCCCCTTACCGGGCGGCCAGTTATCCCCGGCGGTGGATGAATGCAGTCCGTTAGACAGATTCCGAAGGAATCTGAGTTAGGGAGGTTACGGCCGCTCCAACGTGTTGAGCGCGAAGGACTTTCCGGCGATTCCGGTCCCCGATAGCACGAGGATCGGGTCCCTGATGGCACGATGGTCGCCGTCCCCGATAGCACGAGGCGAGTCACAGCTTGTCCCCAGGGCGAACGGTTTGGTGCAACGTCGCTGGATCACGCGAGACCGGCGTGAACACGAGACGCTCAATGCCGCGCGGTCCTCTCTCGACGACCAACCGATAACCGGGCAGCGTCTGGCGGCGCACGATCTCGCGCACGTCGTAGGCAAAATGCTTGAGCGGCGAGAGGCTGCCGGACTTGGCGTGAAGATGCGGGAAATCGAAGCTCCAGCCGCCAGCCTGGCGACCGCCGTGCTTGCGCACGACGCGGTAGAGCCAGCGCTCCAGCCCGCCGGTCAGGTCGAAGTAGGCCCGGTCGATCGTGAGCACCAGCGCATCGTCCAGCACGCCGGCATAGAACCAGTCGGGCAGGATCAGCTCGAGACCGAGCGGCCGGCCAATCGCGTCGGCGGTCTCCTTCCATTCGTTGATCCACGAGAAGCGATGACGCCGCCGTTCCGCCGGCTGGCGGATGGAGGTCAGCACGCTGGTCGATTGCAGCCGGTCGAGCGCGGCCTTCAGGCGACCATAGTCCCGTGCGCCCGTGCCGCGGCCGACGAAGGTCAGGATCTCGTAGGGAGTTGCCGCCATCAGGCGGGAGGACTTCAGCCCGGCGTCTCTCGCCTCGACGATCTGCGAGGCCGCCCAGATCAGCACGTCGGCGTCCCAGATCGTCGCCATGCCGTGGTCGGGCACGGCCTCGACCCGTATGGCGACTGTACGGGTGCGGTAGTCGATCGGCTGGACACGCTTCGATTTGGCGAGAGAGAAGAACGGATAGGCCATAAGGTCTTGCGCGTCGCGCGGTGCAAGGTCGCCCGGCAACGCCCTGAACAGATCGAGCTGGTCCCGCTCGCTGGCGCGCTTGTGCCGAGAGGTCACGTTCTGCCTCCGATCAGCGTCGATCGCGGGTGGCATTGACGGGCGGGTTCATGTGCGGCTTCGCCGGCAGCACGGTGCCGGGATCGGAGGTCGAGGTCTTGGCCCCGCGATCGGCCCATGCCTTGAGGTCTTCCACGGCATAGACGACGCGCCCACCGATCTTCCGGTAGGTCGGACCCGTGCCGTAGGTCCGATGCTTCTCGAGAGTGCGTCCCGAGAGGCTGAGGAAGCGTGCGGCTTCGGGGGTACGCAGAAATCGTGGCGGCAGGCCGGCGGTCGGATCGGGCATGCGAGGGGCTCCGTGGTCCTGGCGAGAGCCGTCGGCGGCAACGGCGGATCGACGGTCACGGTGGCGGAGAACAGCAGCGCGGGTGGATGACGGAGTCGAGCAGCATTGGCCGCGTCACCCCTTCGCAGGCCGCGACAATGTGCTAGCGCCTGCCGCGCAAGAGCTTGCGGTAGCCGCCCTCCATGGTGACGATCCCGTCCTTGACGAGCCGGATCGTCTGGCCGCGGCGCGAAGACGTTTTCCAGCCATCACCGATGGCACCGGTAGTGTAGAGGGCCTCGGCGATCCTGCGATAGCTTGCCCCGGCAAGATGACCATCGAGAGCACGGACCATCGGAACGAGGCGCTGGCGCAGACGTGCCGTGATTGTCCAGGTGCGTGGAACGGGACCAGCTGGACGGCCGTCAAGGTAGCGACGAAGGCGCAACAGTCCGGTGAGACGGAGCAGGAGATCGTCGTCCAGAGGAACGAGAGCGGCCATCGGTGCGCCAGGGCGCACTTCCCGGAGCCATAAGCGGTGGGCGCCGTCGCGGTCGGGCAAGACGACATGACGACCGTCCGGTCCCCGAGTGGCAGTGACACCGGACGAACGATTGAAGCGTTCAGCGCGACGTGCGCTCGTGAAGCTGTCCGGCGCCGGAACGAGAATCACGGCATGGGGGACCAGCTCCGGCCGCCACGCCAGCGAAACCTCCGTGGCCTTGAGCTCAGGGTCGCAGGCGAAAACAAAGGCCCCATCGTTCGGCGATGGCCGTGGCTTCGCGGGCCGTTGCGTCGAGAATCCGGACGAAATCTTTCCGGTACTCCTGATTGCGCCGCAAGAACTCCCATGCCAGTTCTGCGCGGTCGAGTTGTTCCAGATATTGGTAGTCTCTCGGCGACCTCCAGTCCGGTCTCCTTGGCATGCGTGACCTCCACGTTCCAAGAGCCTGCACGATGAGCGGTGCTGACTTATGAGTGGGAGAGCGGCCGCAGAAGTCCCGGCGATGGAACGCGCGATGCACTGACCGCAGCAGGAGCTGCGGCGACAGACGCAGCGCGATTCTGCAGGTCAGTTCAGGCGCGGGCGCAGCAGATGCTCGTGACCGGCTTCCATTATCCAACGCGCGCGGGCCAGATGACTGTCATGGACAAGCCGAGCGCGCTCGGGCTCGCATACGGGATTGAGACCGAAGACGACCTGCACGGCTTCGCGCCAGTCGGCTCCGTCCTCCCAAGCGTCCAGTAGGCGCAGGTAGGTCGTGAGGTGCCGCTCATCATAGGACGTGAGCTTCGCACTGTCGGGCGGGCGATCGTCGAAAGCAGATATGCTCATGGTCAGGGCTTCATCGCTGAACAGCCGGCACCGGTCACAACCCTGCTTGAGCGCTCGCCAGCTGGCGATGCGAGATGTGCATCGCGTGTCCCGACGCGAGTATCGCTCACCCAGCACCGCGCGTCAGCCAAGGTCATTTTGTTTAGTATATCGAGGTGTTGTATATTGAACAGTCGGCTTCGCTTCCCGGATGGACTTGCGAGAGGTGTTTGCCGTCAATCTGCGAAGACTGCGCAATGCAAAGGGCGTCTCGCAGGACGACCTTGCTCACGAGGCAAATGTAAGCCGCAGCTATCTCAGTCAGCTCGAGAAGGGGACCTTCTACGCAAGCCTCAATGTCCTCGGGCGCCTCTCTACGGCTCTCGGCGTGGAGCCTGCCGAACTGCTGAAGATGCCGTCCAAGCGGCGGTCAGGCATGGGGCAGTGATCGGCTTGGGTGGTGAAGTCATCCGTCGGTCCCGACGAGTTCGTTTGCTCTGGCGACGGATCGTCACCACAAGGCGAAGACGCCCTTCCCTCACTTTAGCCGAAGGGCGGCTTCCTGCAGTCGCCAAACCCCTCCCAAGGGGCCGCATAGCGCGCCCGGCCGGCGCAAGCCGGACGCGCCCGGATGGCAATGAACCCGTTCGCCTTGGCTGGAATCGGCATGTCCAGCAGCAGATGGCATACGCCGTGGTCGACGCCGTTCTCTCAGGCTCCATGGCGTGCTAGCGCGTGGCGGGTAAAGAAAACCCCGCCCGGCGGACCGGGCGGGGCCTCGGGGGCGTCGGCTTACTCGCCGTTCTTCTTGCGGCTGCGCGACCAGATCAGGCTGAAGCCCTCGCCGTCCTCGTCGTCGAACAGGTTGGCGAAGATCGGCGCGTTGAAGCTCGGGTCGTCGAGCTTGAGCGAGAGGTAGTCGCGGCCCTCGCCGGAGCGCTTCGACCAGGCGGCCCCGATCTCGGCCCGGCCGACGAACACCCGATGGCTGGGGGCCTTGTCGCTGGACTGATTGGCCTCAGGAACGATGCGGACGCCCCTGGCCTGGACGCTCAGCGTGACGATCTCGCCCTGGTACTCGTTGCCGGACTTCTTGAAGGAACCGATGTTGGCCATGTGACTTCTCCTTGCTGTTTCGAGCCCCGCGACCCTCGCGGCCTCGATGGCGATCTGCAGGCCGGAGGCGATCGACGCCGCACCCGCTGGCGGGCCGGAGCGGAGCGGAGGATGGCGGCGGGACGACTTTCTTGCCTCGCGAGGAATGGGCGAAGCCCAGGGGAAGAAAGTCGAACCGCCGCCGTTGCGGCTCAGGCGATCGAGGCGCAGCCGTCCTCTGGCCAGATCAGCCATAGAGAGGCCGTGGGTCGCGCGCCGAAACAGCATCCTCGGGAGAAGTCGTGGCCAACCTGAAGGGTCCTGCGCAAGAGCACCGGCATCACGAGCGAAGAGATGGCGGCCCTGGCGTAGAAAAAGGACGGCTCGTTTCAGTCCAAGCGGTCGTGGACAGGTCACACCGGCATCTTGTCGGCTGCGCCGGAGGGACAGGACCATCAAAGCGTTCCAACGACGGCTACGTTTACCCCTCGCGTCGAGACAAGCGTTCACTGCCCCGATGTTCGCCATCCTGTTCGATAATTGGCGACGTAGAGAGCGTCAGTGGCTCTGGTCGTGCAGCCGCCCGTCAGCGGGCGAGTAAGCGCCTCCGGCACCCTGTCCGGCCGGCGGAGGTACAAACAGCGCCAGACGCGAGAAGGCCGTGCAGCCGGAGACAATGGCGCCAACCACGGCGAATGCCGTCTGCCATCCGCTGTTGGACATGCCGATACCGGCCAAGGCAAACAACACCTGATAGCCGGCGACCGCTGCCGGCACGGCGTAGAGCAGACCGATGATGACGCGGATCAGCGGTGTGCGGGTTGTGGCGAAGGCGATCTGCCCGAGGGCCAAGATGGCGCCACCCACAAGAAACCCCACGACGAATCCGCCGATGACGCCGGCCCCGCTGTGAAAAACAGCGAGGCCGGCGCTCAACCCAGCCAAGAACGGAAGCGCATAGACGGCGAGCGTGAACAGCAACCAGCAGAAGAAGCCGAGGCCGAAAATGCTGAGAACGATGCCAATGCCAAGCATGGTGGAAAAACTCCGTGACGAAGGTCGAACGGTTGCGCCTTCCACCACCACCATGGCGCGATCGACTTTACTGTCGGATGTGAAGTTGGCCAAAAGGCGGCGCTTTGCGCATCGCCCGGGCCGAATCAAGCACCGCCGTTCCAGGCATCGTTCTAGAGCAATCCAAGCGACCGGAAGGAGGCATGGGTGCCGTGACCGATCACGATGTGGTCGTGCAGCTCAACCTCAAGAGCCTTGGCGGCTGTTTTTAATTCGCGCGTCATCTCGATGTCGGCCCGGGACGGCTTGGGATCGCCACTGGGATGATTGTGCACAGCGATGAGCGCAGCGGCGTTGAGGACCAGGGCACGCTTCAGGACCTCGCGCGGGTAAACGGGCGTGTGATTGACCGTGCCGCGCTGCTGCACCTCATCAGCGATGAGATTGTTCTTGGTATCAAGAAATAGAATTCGGAATTGCTCGACCTGCTCGTAAGCCATTGCCGTCTGCAGGTAGGCGATCAGCGCCTGCCAGTTGCTGAGGACAGGACGGCTGCGCACCTCCGCTTTGGCCATGCGGCAGGCGATCTCGCGGACAAGCCGAAACGCGGCAATGTCGCGTCCTGTCAATCCGAATGCGCGAAGCTGAGCCGCTTCGGCGGTTATGACATGGCCGATGCTGGGAAAGTGCTGCAAGAGGGCGGACGCGCACGCCTTGCCTTGTTGGGACGCCAGTAATCCGGCGATCAAGTCCTGCTCTGTCGTCTCTTGCGCCGGCAGAACGGCGAGACCGCCCTTCATGGCGGGATCTTGGCTCAGCGACGCGGAAGTAGAAGTCAAAGTTGATATAGACATGGATCATTGTCCCGGAGAGCAGTAAAGGGCGAGCCGCCGCCCGCTCTCTCTGAAGGCCCGGCGGCTCACCCGCTCCCGGCCTTCCTCTTGCTCTCACGGGTCCGGCTATCCCCGTGGGCGAAGAGAAGAGGTGGCGCTCACGCGCCACCCGAACCAAAGCGCCACACCGGGATGCCGAGCTTGCGAGCCTTGTCGGCGAGGTTCTCCTGGATGCCCGACCCCGGGAACACGATGACGCCGATCGGCAGAACTTCCAGGATCTGGTCGTTGCGCTTGAACGGTGCGGCCTTGGCATGACGGGTCCAGTCGGGCTTGAATGGAACGTGCGTCACCTTGCGGGTGTCGGCCCAGCGGGCGGCGATGCGCTCGGCGCCGGTCGGCGAGCCGCCATGCAGCAGGACCATGTCGGGATGCTTGGCGTGGACCTTGTCGAGCGTGTCCCAGATCAGCCGATGGTCGTTGAAGTCGGCACCGCCGGTGAAGGCGATCTTGGGTCCGGCCGGCACCAGAAGCTCGGTCTCAGCCCGGCGCCGGGCGGCGAGGAACTCCCGGCTGTCGATCATGGCAGCGGTGAGGGCCCGATGGTTGACCATCGAGCCGGTGCGCGGCCGCCAGGTTGAGCCGGTGTGGACCTCGAAGCGCTCGGCGGCCTGGTCGCGGAACAGCTCCATGGCATTGCGGCGCTCGATGAGGGTCAGCCCCTCGGCGACGAGACGCTCCAGCTCGACCGAGCGGATCTCCGAGCCGTTCTGCTCCTTCTGGCTGCGACGCTGCGCCTGCTCGTTGCCGTCGAGCTCGCGCTCGATCCGGTCGACGGCGCGATGGAACAGGTTGACGGTCGACCACAGCAGGTCCTCGAGGTCGGGTTCGAGACGGGTGTCGGTGAGGGTCGAGACCAGCGCATCGAAGATGTCGACGACGGCGCCGGCGATGGTGTTGGCTTCTGGAAGTGGCCTGGAATCGGGCTCGTCCTGGAAGGGACGGTGGCCATGGAGCTGCAGCTCGGTAAGGACGTGATCGGTCGGGGATGACACGTGCACGGGCTCGAATTCGGGATCGTCGTTGGTCGCCATGATGCTGTCCTTTGTCGGATCGGCCGCGCCCATCGCGGCCTTCGTGGGCGTCGACAGACGGCAGGCGGAACGGTCCCGCACCGCGCTTGCGGCCGGAGCGCAGCGGAGGACGGCGGGCCGAGGCTTTCTTGCCTCGCGAGGAATGCCGGCGCAGCCGGCAGGGGAAGAAAGCCGCAGGACCGCCGTTGCGGGAGCGGGCGGCCTGCCGTCCGATCGCCCCTCTAGAAGGCCGGGGCGCGCTCCCGTCTGGTCCAAAGGGCAGAATAGCAACCGACGACGAAGCGATTCACCGTGCCCGTGCTCATCCCGTCACGGCCAAGGCCAGGAAGCGAACCACGTCCTGCGGGGCGAGCTGCCGGCGCACTGATGCCCGGAGCCATTCAATTCCCAGGCGGCGTAGATCATCGTTGAAGTCGTCGAAGCAGGGCGACAGGACGAACGGCTCGATCCCGGCGGCTTCTGCGCGGTTGCACAGGCTGGCCATCGCAGCGTCACCGGCTGAATCGGCATCACGGGCGACATAGAGACGGCGCAGTGTCGGTGGAAGCAGCAGGGCGGCGAGGTGGTTGGCCGAGAGCGCGGCGACCATCGGCAGCGTCGGCAGAACCATGCGCAGCGACAGCATGGTCTCGATGCCTTCTCCGGCGGCCATGATGTCGTCGGCCACGCCGAAGCGGACACCGTGCCCGAGAAGATGGCCCATGGCCCGTCGCGGTGAAGCGATCGGCGCCTTGCCGTGACCTGACAAATCGAGCCAGGTGCGGTGTGCTCCGGTGATCGTGCCGCCAGGATCGGTGACGGCGGCTATCAATGCCGGCCAGGTCTCGGTCGGACTGTCCTCGTCGGGCCGATAGTAGCAGCGTGGATGGAAGCGTAGCGGGTCATCGTGAGCCACGGTTGTGATTCCGCGACGGTGCAGGTAGGCCTGCGCCAAGGTGTCCGTGATCGGCCGGGACATGGCGTAGAGACGCCGAGCGGACTCAGGCGAGCCGCGTGGCGCGGGAAGACGCTCCTGCCGAAGAGCGATCTGGTCCGGAGGCAACGTGAGGAACGTCCGTGCCTCGTCCAGGGTGTCGCGCAGGCGGCCGAACCCTCGATTGAGGGCGATGAGGTCCAGAAGATCGCCATGCTGCCCCGTGGCGGAGTCGGTCCAATGCCCGGCAGCCCCCTTGCCATGGTCCGGGCCGCTCAAGCGGACGAACAGGCTACGGCCCCGTGTGTTGGCAACATCGCCGACCAGCCAGTAGCGGCCCTCGCGACGGCCATTGGAGAGATAATGACGGCACACCGCCTCGGCATTGCGCGCGAGGCGGCGGGCCAGGTCCGCAGCGTGCGACGGCATGATTGCCTCCTCACGCCGCTGCCCGATCGGCGATACGCACGATCGGGTAGCGTTCCATCAACGCCGCAAGGATCGAAAGGCAGGCGGCGCCGGTCGGCACGAACAGCCGCAGCTTCCAGGCGATGATCTCAGAGATCAGCCCCATCGCCTTCAGGCGATCGACCATGCCGTCGGTGAAGCCGCTGAGTTCCACCCGAAACAGGCCCATGACCTTGGCGCGGCGAAGTGACAACCCGTCCTGCAGCTCAAGGATGGTCTGACCGTCGAGCACGGCGGTCCAGGCATCCGCCGGCGCGATGCTCAAGCCATCTGCGCTGATGGCTTGCGCCACCCAGGCTGGCGAGACCAGCCGGCCAATGACGCGCTCGCCGGCATTGGTTTGCAGGCGGTAGACCCGCATGGACTCGTCCGGCAGGCGCTTCCAGATCGGCAGCAGCAGGCCAGTCACGATATGGAGGTCGCTCTCTGTGAAAGGAGGTATCTCGGCGAGCTCCCGTGCCCAGGCTTGGGCAAACGCAGTTGGATCCGACCGTTGCCAGTGCGACTGCTCGAGGGCCGCCACCGAAAGGGCTGTCCGCTCCATTGGACGCACGAGCCGGACGCGGCGCTCAACCTCGCCATCGTCCAGCATGACGCTGAGCGCCGGCACCTGCACCGCCGCACGACCGGACTGGCCGTTCACGAGGAGGATCGCTCGCGGATCGTTGGCACGCTCCAGAGCTTTGGCCAGCGTGAAAGGCTGGTTGCGCTCCTGGCGGCGGACAGTGAACACCTGCGTCTCGGCGCCGGTCTGCGGATGGACGTAGAGGGCCCGTCGATCGGTCACGACCAGGCTCTCGGCCGTCAGCGTCTCGACGCCGGCGTCGTACGTCCCGGAGGCTTTCGCGCCCTCGATCTTCGCCCGCAGCAGGTCCTCGAAGACGC
The DNA here is from genome assembly GCA_001897995.1 of Alphaproteobacteria bacterium 65-37. GTDB lineage: Bacteria > Pseudomonadota > Alphaproteobacteria > Reyranellales > Reyranellaceae > Reyranella. Next base: position 10,868 of record MKRV01000198.1, read on the forward strand.
CGAACAGCGTGTTCTGAAGATCGATGGTGAGTGCCAGCAGCCGATTGAGGAACGTCGTGATCGGCGGCAGCTCCTCGCGCAGGCTGCCATCCTGGTCGGTCAGGCGCAGTCCGGTGGCGGCCTGGAAGGCCTCCAGCGAGCACCCCTCGACCTTCCCGGCGAACAGCAAGAAATAGAGTTGACGCAAGGCGGCCCGGCCGTAGGGCGATTCGAGATTGTCGTCGGCCCGGAACAGGCCCTGGCCACCAGTCTGGCGCTGGCCCTTGGTGATGGCGCCGAGCGTGTCGAGCCGACGGGCAATGGTCGAGAGAAAGCGCTTCTCGGCTTTCACGTCGGTGGCGATCGGCCGGAACAGCGGCGGCTGGGCTTGGTTGGTGCGGTTGCTGCGCCCCAGCCCCTGGATGGCCGTGTCGGCCTTCCAGCCGGCCTCCAGCAGGTAGTGCACGCGCAGGCGCTGGTTCCGGGCGCCAAGGTCGGCGTGGTAGGAGCGGCCGGTGCCGCCGGCGTCGCTGAACACCAGGATGCGCTTGTCGTCGTCCATGAAGGCCTGTGCTTCGGCGAGGTTGGCAGACCCGGGACGGTTCTCGACACAGAGGCGGTCACCGTTGCGCACGATTCGACGCGACCGGCCCGTCACCTCGGCGACCAGGTCAGTGCCGAAGCGCTGCACGATCTGGTCGAGCGCACCCTGGACGGGCGCAAGGGAGGCAAGCCGCTCGATCAGGCGGTCACGGCGCTCGACGGCGTCCCGGCACTGCAAAGGCTGGCCATCGCGATAGACCGGCCGCGAGGAGAGATTGCCGTCGCCATCGGTGAAGGGCTCGAAGAGTTGAATCGGAAAGCTGTGCGCCAGGTAGTCGAGCACATAATATCCCAAGTGCACGTTATGCTGAGTTGGTGTGGTCAATGGCTTGATTCGACGTGTCATTGGCTTGCCTCCGCTTGGG
>MKRV01000199.1 GCA_001897995.1 Alphaproteobacteria bacterium 65-37
CTTCACCGGCAGGATGCGCCGCCAGCGCACCTCGCGCAGGCCCTCCATGGCGCCTTCGATCTCCTGCACGCCGCTGCCGGCCGCCTCGGGAGCGATCCGCCGCGTCAGCAAGAAAGCAGCGACCAGGGCGACGGCGGCAACACCGGCTGCCAGCAGAATCGTGCCGACGCCGGAACCAAATTGCGCCACCAGCCAGGACGGCCAGGGCGACAGCGTATCGACGGCAAGATGGAAGCCCGCCCCGATCACGCCGGTCAGGGCACCGCACAGGGCAGCAAGAAGGTAGAACAGACCGTCGGAGATCGGCGCTCTGGCTGGTCGATCTCCCGCAGTCACACGCCCTCCCCCGCTTCAGTGGGCGGTCATAATGCCCGTCGATGCCGTCCTGTCAAAGCCGGGCGCGCAACAGCCAGCCGTCGTCGGTCTGCAAGCGATCGAACCTCACGCCAAAGGCGGCATCGAGGCAGGGATCCTCGAGCAAGGTCCGCGCCGGTGCATCCGCGACGACCGAGCCGCGATCGACCAGGACGATGCGATCGAAGTAGCTGAAGGCGAGGTCGAGATCGTGCACGACGACCATCGACAGACGCTCCCGCCCCCGTGCGGCCAAAGACTGGATCACGCCGAGCCGATGGCGGATGTCGAGACTGGCGGCCGGTTCGTCGGCCAGCAATACCGGCGGATCGACGACCAGCACGGTCGCCAGCAGCACTCTTGCGCGTTCGCCCCCCGACAATGTCGACCATCGCCGCCGCCCCAGCGCCTCCAATTCGAAGTCGGCGATCACCCGGTCAACCGCCCCCTGCAGCACGCGTTCACCGCGTTCCGCACCCATGCGGATGAGCTCGTCGACGCTCAGATCCCAGTGCGGATCGAATTGCTGCGGCACGAAGCCCAGCGCGTGGGCTCGCGTCGCGTGCGACAGCCCGGCAAGGTCGCGATCGCCCAGCAGGACCCGGCCCGACGTGGGGGCTTCGATGCCGGCCAGCACCTTCAACAGCGTCGACTTGCCGGCACCGTTGGGGCCGATGACGGCGACGGAGCCGGTCGGCCCGAGCGACAGCGACAAGCCATTCAGCAAGGTGGCGTTGCCGCGCTTCACGATGAGCTTGTCGGCGACGAGCGCAGTCATGTACGCAACCTGCGCGCCAGCAGCAGGATGAAGAAGGGCCCGCCGGCAACCGCCGTCACGAGGCCGAGAGGAATTTCGGCCGGCGGCAGGGCCGACCGCGCAATGGCATCGGCCACGGTGACGACAATGGCGCCGACCAGCGCCGAGGCCGGCAGCAACGGCTTGTGCAACGGCCCCATCAACCAGCGCGCGACATGAGGCGCCGCCAGCCCCACGAACGCGACGAGGCCACCGAAGGCCACGGCCGCCGCCACGACCACCGAGCCTGCCAGCACGGCCAGCATGATGAAACGCGGAACGTTCAGGCCGAACGATGTCGCCATCGTCTCGCCCAGTCCGAGCATGTCGAGGCCGCGCGCAAACAGAAGCGTGAGGGCAAGACAGGCGGCGGAGATCACCGCCAGCAAGCCGAGGCCGGGCCAGCTCGGCGTCTGCACCCCACCCAGCACCCAGCTCAGCACGATTTGCAGGCTCACCGTCTCGTCGGAGAGCGCCAGCATAAGGAAAGACCGCAAGGCGCCGAGGATCGCCGCCACCGCGACGCCGGCGAGCAGCATGCCGGCCGCATCGACGGCTCCCGACACCCGTGAGATGCCGATCACCAGTACCGTTGCGCCCCAGGCGCCGGCAAAGGCGAGGACCGGCAGAATGACCGACTGGGGTACGGCAAGCGGCACCAGCAGCGCCACGGTTGCGCCCAACGCCGCGCCGCCGGCCGAGCCCAGCAAATACGGTTCGGCCAGCGGATTGCGAAAGACGCCCTGAAAGACCGCGCCGCCCAGGCCCAGCAACGCCCCGACCAGCGCCGCCGCCAGCACGCGCGGGATGCGCCAGTCGACCAGCAGCCGCGCGCCGAGCGACGGGTCTCCCGCGATCGCCCGCAGCACCTCGCCGGGCGATGCCCAGTCATGGCCTGCGCAGGCAGCCACGATGATGGCGAGCAGCAGCACCAGGCAGAGCGACGCCCAGCTCCTCATTGTTTGGCCACCGGTGGGCGGGGGATCACCACTGACGGGTGAAGGATCGCCGCCAGCTTCTCAACGCCGGCGAAGGTGCGCGGCCCGGGAATCAGGAGCTCGGCGCGGTTGACGGTGTGGGCGCGCCCCGCGCGGACCGCGCGCATGTCGGCCCAGCCCGGTCGCACGATCAGCTCCTTCATGTCCTTGTCGCTGCCGGCGAACAGCAGCACGTCGGGATCGGCCTTCAGGATCGCCTCTGGCGAGACCTGGGCGATGGCGCCGCTGTCCAGCGCAAAGCGGCCGCCGGCCGTCAGCACGGCGTCACCGGTATAGGTGCCGGGGCGGGCGATCAGCAGCAGGCCGTTGCCCAGCCGGCCGGTGATCATCACCACGCTGGGCTGCGGCTTGCCCTCGACCTCGCGCCTCACCTTGTCGAGCCGCCCCTGCAGCTCCGCCGCCAGCGCCGCACCGCGCTCGGCCACGCCGCAGATCTTTCCCAGCAGTCGGATGTTGTCGAGGATTTCGGTCATCCGCCGGTGCAGCAGCACCAGCACCGGAATATCGAGCCGTTCCATCGGCTCGACGAGCTGGTTGGCAGCCTGGCGCGCCGGGGTCACCACCACCAGGTCGGGCTTTCGCTCGACCACCGCATCGACCGAGAAACCGAGCCGGCCGCCGACCAGCGGCTTGCCCAGCACCTCGGGCGGAAACCGCGTATAGGCCTCGATGCCCACGATGCGGCCGGCGAGCCCCAGCGCTGCCACCATCTCGGTGTTGGAGGCGAAGATCGTGACGATGCGCTGCGGCGGTGCGGCGACCGTCACTTCACGGCCGAACGCATCCCGCACCGTCACCGGTTCGGCAACGGCGCGGGTACTCATCGGGGCAAGTGTGCCCATCAGGGCAAGCACCGTCGCGATCAGCGCGGATCCGGCTTTCGACATCAGAACCGGAACTGGAAGCCCACGATGAATTCGCGGCCCGGCATGGAGGTGCCGCAGGACCCGTTCTGGTTGGCCTGGATGGCCGTGCAGGGGACCTGGTCCTGGGCGATGAAGATCGGGTGCGCGTTCACGTCGAAGATATTGTTCACCGCTCCGAAGACCTTGATGCCCTTGTACACCTCGACCTCGCCGCGCAGCTTCCAGATCCAGAACGGATCCTTCTGGTAGACCGTGGTGCTGCGGACCTGGCCCGGAAAATACACCGGCGAGAGGCTCTCCTCGGTGTTGTACCACATCGGCCCGCGCAGGATGCCGAGAAGCTGCATGTTCCAGGGGAACCGCGTGCCGACCTGGCCGACCTGCGTGCCGATATCCAGGCCATAGAGGTTGATGCGCGTCGCCATGTCGGTGCCGGCTGCGGCCGACGCGCCGTAGTCGGTCATCTTGAAGTTGTAGTAGCCGTTGCCCCAGGCCTTCCAGGTCCAGCTCTCCTCGAAGGGCAGCTTGAAGCTCTTCACCAGGTCGGCTTCGGCCTGGAACTCCAGTCCCTGGATCACGATGTTGGCCGGATTGTTCTGGTAGGTCGCGATCGTCCGTCCGCCGGTGGAGGACACCGTCACCGACGAAATGCGATTGGTGATGGTGTTCTGGAACACCACCGCATCGAGCCGGCCGCCCTCCCAGGTGAGCGTGGTTCCAGCCTCCATCTGCTGCGCGGTCTCGGCCACCAGGTTGGGATTGCCGAAGATCGTCGTGCCGATCGGCGTGATGGTGAAATTGGCGCCAAGCTCGGTCGCCGTCGGCGCCCGGAAGCCGGTCGATGCCGCAGCCCGGAAGCCCAGCCAGTCGGTCGCCTGGAAGGTCGCGCCGGCCATCCAGGTCAGGACCTTGTAGTTGGTGGTGCCGGTGATCAGGGTCGGCGAATTGGGCGTCCAGTCGAGCGACGTCGATCCGAAGGTCTGGCGGATGCCGCCGCGAATCACCAGCCGGTCGTCGAACAGGCTCTGCGAGTCCTCGACATAGAGGGCAAAGACATTGTCGGTCTGGTTGTTGTCCTGCGGGGCGGCCGGCGTGACCGCCGCGCCGCCGAGGCGGGTCCGGTCGGACCTGATCCAGCTTCTCTCCCAGTCGAGGCCGACCAGCAGGCGATTGCCCTTCCAGACGTTGAAGCTCGGCAGGAAGCGCGTGCCGACGATATCGAGCTGGCGGCGGTTGTAGTCGGTGTAGGTCCGGTTGGGGATGGTGTTGAGGGCGCTGAGCGGCGAGGGATTGTTCAGCGCGTCGACGTCGTTGGTGTAATAGGCCTGGAAGAAGTAGTTCGCGATATTGTCCGGCGTGTTGCCAGTGAAGCTGACGTCGAACGAGGCGTTGGTGCGCGTGTCGAAGGCGAAGATGTTGGCCGCCGAGCCGCGGAAGCCCGCGTCGTAGATGCCGTCGGTGCGGGCCGTCACGTCGACGCGGTTGTTGTCGTTGAACTGGTAGCCGAACGCGCCGGTGGCGCTGAAGCGCGTCCAGGCGGTGTTCTCCTCGGTGCGGCCGCCGCCCACGCTGTAGTTGCCGCGCGTGCTCGAGGCGACGCCGCCGTAATAGTCGAAGCCACCCGAAGTGACGCCGCCATATTGCAGCTTGCCGTCGAACAGGCCCCACGAGCCGGTCGAGCCTTCGAGGTAGCCGCCCGGCGCGGTGCGGCCGGTCTTCAGGATGATGTTGATGACACCGCCCATGTTCTGGCTGCCGTAGATCACCGAGCTGGGCCCGCGCACGATCTCGATGCGCTGGATGTCGGCGTTCGAGAGCTTGGAGACATTGGCCGTGCCGGCGCGATGGCCGTTGATCAGCACCAACACCTGGCTGCGGAAGTCGCGGCCCTGGCCTTCGGACTGCGCGCCGCGGATGTTGATCGAGGTCTGCCCGGGCGACCATTCGCTCATGAAGCCCACGGCATTCTCGGCCAGAAGCTCGGCGACCGACTTGGCCGTCGACTTCTCGATTCGGTCCTGGTGGATGATCTGGACCGTGCCGGCGATGCGGTTGAGCGGCTCGTAGCGGCCGGTCGCGGTGATGAAGCCCTCCTGCAAGGTATGGGTGCCGGGATCGGCCGGCGACGATGTCTGACCCTGCTGCTGACCTTCCGCCGGCGCCTGCTGCGCCAGCAGCGGCACTGGCGCGGTCGCGATGCTTCCCCAAATCAGCGAGGCGTAAAGCCTGTTCATCTGCTCCCCCAAGCAAGTACGGCGGTTCTTCTGGAAATTTCGAGGCGAAAGCCGCGTTCCTCGCGCCTGGCCTTGGCGGCGAGGTGGGCATGCAGGCGCGGCCGGCGTTCGTCCGTCGCGGCCCAGCCCAGCCGGCCGGCCATCCAGCCCGCCAGCCGGTCGAGATCGGGCACGAGGCCGGTGAAGGTCCAGTCGACGAAGCCCGCTTCCTGCGGCCGCGATCGGGACGAGAGGCCGCGCATCACAATGTCGATGCCGGGCGTCTCGGCCTCGCCGTGCCACTCCGACGGCAGGCAGCCGGCAAAGCACAGTCCCTTGGGACCGGCATGGGCCGGCACGACCCAGACGACGGTGCGGCGGGCCCAGGCGCGGCAGCGCGCCAGGAACTCTTCCGGCTGCTCGAAGAAGGCCGGCATGGTCGCGGCCAGCACCGTGTCGTGCCGGGCGGCGGCAACGTCGGCGTCTTTCCAGCCGCTCGCAACGACGCGCGGTCCGGCTGGCAGCTCGCGGAGCCGGCGCTGCATGGTCGGCGACGGCTCGATGGCCGTCCATTGTTCGGCGGGATCGCGCAGCGCGCTGCCCAGCTGGCCGCCGCCGGCGCCGACATCGAGCAGCGCGCCGACCTCGGGCACCAGGCGCTGCACCAGCGGCGCGATCCGGGCGACGTAATCCGACGTGTCGATCGCCGCGGCGTAGAGCTCCAGCGGATCGAGGGAGGTGTCTTGGCTCATCATTTTAGAATGTTATAACGTAACAATATCTCACTATCCCAAAAGCGGTACCAAAGTCACCCAACTGTTGAGGAAAATCGTTCACGTCGAACTCGCGGCACGTCTCGACGTCACCGCGAACTCGTAGCCGCCCCGCACGCCGCACCGCTTCGAGCGGCCGACACGCAGATCGGTTGCTACATCGGAACACCCCGCCCAATGCGTTCGCGCGTGACCGCGGCTGGTGGCAGGTCTCCTGGCTCGCGGGTCACAGCCCTCGCCCGCCTTCCCAGGAACATCGAGTTCCCAGTGGCATCATGGTCGAAAGCTCGCCGCTCACAGTTGCGGGGGCAGCCGCGGATTTGCTCGCCGAAGCGAACGCACCGCGTTCCCTATTGATCCCTTGCGGGAACCACCGCCGAGCGTTCTGGCAGCGGTGGCCTAAGGCGTCAAGACGTCAGCGCGTGAACACGACGTCCTTGAGATCGCTGCGCACTTCCCAATGATGACGCTCCAACTCGGGATCGAGATGCTCCTCGGCGGGAAACCCCAAGCAAAGATAGGCAACGAGACTCCAGCCCAACGGTACGTCGAGCACGCGCGTCACAGCCTTGGGATCGAGAATCGAAACCCAGCCCATGCCGATGCCATCGGCGCGCGCCGCCAGCCACAAGGTCTGGATCGCGGCAACGACGGAGTAGTGCAATGTCTCCGGCATGGTCTGCTGGCCGAGCCCGCTGCCGGTGTGCGTGCCGTCGTCCGAGAAGACCGCAAGATGCACCGGCGCTTCCTTGAGGCCGGCGAGCTTCAGGCCGGCATAGATCGCCTGCTTCTCGCCCGAGTAGCCCGCCAGCGCTTGCTCGTTGGCGTGCGTGAAGCTCTCGATCACGGCGCGGCGACGTGCCGGCTGCTCGACGAGAACGAACCGCCAGGGCTGGCTGAGCCCGACGGAGGGGGCGTGGCTTGCGATCTCCAGAAGAGCATCGATGCGCTCGCGGGGCACCGGATCGGTGCGGAAACGCCGCACGTCGCGGCGCCACAGGACGAGGTCGCGGAATTCCTGGCGGAAGGCCGCGTCGAAGACGGGTTTCATGTCTGCCACCGGTCGATTGCGTGGAAGAAGGTACCGCTCACCGAGCCGCGGCGCGCGCCGGCTTCCGAGACAAAAGTACCGCTTGCGTCGAAACAGTCGACCAGCGGGTCGTCGCCGGTCGCCAGGATGGTGGCGTAGTGGAACTCGTGGCCGGCCACGGCGGTGCCGGCGGAACCCAGAACCCCATCAACCAGGAGTTGTGCGCGGCGGTAGCCGAGATGAAGCCGTCGACGGGCGAAGGAGGAACTGAGGCCAAGAAGGCCGGCCATCGCATGGCGACCGCCGCGCGCATCCTCGATGCCCTCGCCCAGCACCATGTAGCCGCCGCACTCGCCATGGATCGGCACCGCGCGCGCGGCCGCCGTCCGCAGCCCCGCCAAAAAACGCCCGGCAGAAGCCAGCACACCGGCATGCAGCTCGGGATAGCCGCCCGGCAACCAGACCGCGTCGGCCGAAAGGTCTGGCGCCTGATCGGCCAACGGCGAGAACGGCAGGATCTCCGCCCCGGCAAGCCGCCAGCTCTCGAGCAGGTGCGGATACATGAAGGTGAAGGCGCGGTCCTGCGCCAGCGCGATGCGCTGCCCCGGCGGCCGCCACCCGGCAATGCTGCCCGTCGCAACGGGAAGCGCCGCCGGCCGCGCCGCGGCCTCGAGGGCGGAAAGATCGAGCGAGGCTTCCACCGCGTCGGCCAGCCGGTCCAAACGCTGCGGAATGTCCGGCGTCTCGACCGCCTGCACCAGACCGAGATGGCGCTCCGGTAAGGCGAGCCGCGTATCGCTCGCCAGGACGCCGAACAGCCGCACGCCTTCCCGCGCCAAGGCCGGCGCGATGGTGGCGAGGTGGCGCGGGCTCGCGACGCGATTGAGGATGACCCCGGCGAGGGATATGTCGGCGCGATAGCGTGCCAGCCCGACCGCAACGGCCGCCGCCGTCTCGGCCTGCCCCGACACGTCGAGCACCAGCACGACCGGCCAGCCGGTGAGCGCCGCCAGATCGGCCGTGGCCCCGCGCGCCGTCTGTCCGGCGCGCCCTCCGGCCACGCCGTCGAACAGCCCCATCACCCCCTCGACCACGACGATCTCGGCGGCATGACGCTGCACCAGCCCGGCAAGCGTCGCCGGAGCCATCGACCAGGTATCGAGGTTGAAGCTCGGCTTGCCTGCCGCGACGCTGTGGAAGGCGGGATCGATATAGTCTGGCCCACACTTGAAGGTCTGCACCTGGCGGCCGCGCCGGGCCAGCGCCCGCATCAGGCCGAGCGCGATCGTGGTCTTGCCGGCGCCGGACCGCGCCGCCGCGACGATGAAGCCCCGCGAAGACTCCATGGACGTGGACGTTGGCGTGGGCGCGGGGCCCGTCACGACCAACCGACCATCGACGACAGGAGCTGCCGCCGCAGGCCGGCATTGGCCCCGATGACGACGATCGACGGCGAGCCGATCTTTTCGCGCGCAGCGTCGGCCACGAGCGCCCCCAGCGTGCTCTCGACCACCCGCTCCGCGCGCGTCGTCGCCGATTGAATCAGTGCCGCCGGCG
>MKRV01000200.1 GCA_001897995.1 Alphaproteobacteria bacterium 65-37
GTTCGCCGATGAATGCCATTGGCGTGACATTCTCGCCTTTACCTGGAACCTGCAGACGACGTCGGGTGCCACGGCCATCGCACACCGACTGGCGCCCCTGCTTGCGCAGGCGGCTCCCCATGCACTGCACCTCGCCGAGGACCGCACGCCACCTCGGCCCGTGACCCGCGCCGGCACGGCGGCGATCGAAGCGATCTTCACGTTCGAGACGGCGGTCGGGCGTTGCAACGGGGTCGTGCGGCTGGTCTACGAAGGGGCAAGGCCGCGCGCCTGGACCTTGATGACGGCGCTCGACGAGATCCGCGGCCACGAAGATCCGGCCAACGGCAAGCGCTGGCAGGACGTCGACTGGAAGCGCAATTTCGGCGGCGAGAACTGGCTGGACCGTCGGCGCCGGGCGATCGCCTATGCCGACCATGATCCCGTCGTGCTGGTGGTGGGTGCAGCTCAGGCCGGCCTGACGGTGGCGGCGCGGCTCTCCATGCTGGGCATCGATACGCTGGCGATCGAGCGCAAGCCCCGGCTGGGCGACTCGTGGCGCGACCGCTACCACGCGCTCACGCTCCACAACGAGACGCGGGTCAACCACTTCCCCTACATGCCGTTCCCGCGCTCCTGGCCGGTGTTCATTCCCAAGGACATGCTGGCCAACTGGTTCGAGCTCTATGCCGAGGCGATGGAACTCAATATCTGGACCGGCACGGAACTGAAGTCAGCTTCCTATGACGAAGTCGCCGAGCGCTGGACGGTGGCGCTGACGCGCGCCGATGGCAGCGAGCGCGTCATGCATCCCCGTCACATCGTGTTCTGCAACGGCGTCAGCAGCGTTCCCAAATGGCCCGACCTGCCGGGCTTGCAGGACTTTCGCGGCACGGTGCGCCATTCGGGCGACTATGGCAGCGGCCTCGACTGGAAGGGCAAGCGCGCCGTGGTGCTGGGCACCGGCACGTCGGGCCACGACGTGGCGCAGGATCTCGCGGTGTCGGGCGCCGCCCATGTGTCGCTGATCCAGAATGGCCCGACCCTGATCGTCAGCCTCAAGGAGGCGCAGTCACCCTACGCGCTCTACGACGAGGACATCTCGTTCGAGGATTGCGATCTGCTCGCCACCTCGTTCCCCTATCCGATCTACAGCCGCTCGCACCGGCAGATCACGATCAAGAACGCCGAGGCTGACAGGGAGCTGCTGGAGGGGCTGAAGAAGCGCGGCTTCAAGCTGACGTCGGGGCCGGACGGCACGGGCTGGCAGATCATGTACCAGAACCGCGGCGGCGGGTATTACTTCGATGCCGGCTGCTCGCAGATGGTGGTCGACGGCCGGATCGGCCTGATCCAGTTCGCCGACATCGAACGCTTCTGCGACGAGGGCGTCCGCCTGAAAGACGGCACGGTGCATCGGGCGGACCTGCTGGTGCTCGCCACCGGCTACGAGGGCCAGAAAGAGGCGCTGCGCGGAGTCTTGGGCGACGCCGTCACCGAGCGCATCGGCCCGGTCTGGGGCTTCGATGCCGAAGGCGAGCTTGCCGGCATGTGGCGGCCGACGGGCCAGCCTGGCGCGTGGTTCCTGGCCGGCGGCCTCGCGCAATGCCGCATCTTCTCCAAGGTCCTGGCCCTGCAGATCAAGGCGCGGGAACTGGGCCTCACACGCCACGGTCTGCCGCAGCCGCCTACGGCATGATCGGCCGCCGTCGGCGGCGGGTTCTCGCGACGGGCGCGCCCGTTCAGGTCGCCGTGCCGCCCACCGTCAGGGCATCGATGCGCAAGGTCGGCTGGCCGACGCCGACCGGGACGCCCTGGCCGTCCTTGCCGCAGGTGCCGATGCCGCGGTCGATCTCCATGTCGTTGCCGATCATGCCGACGCGCGTCAGCGCCTCGGAGCCGGCGCCGATCAGGGTGGCGCCCTTCACCGGGGCGGCAAGCTTGCCGTTCTCGATCAGGTAGCCCTCGGTCACGCTGAACACGAACTTGCCCGAGACGATGTCGACCTGGCCGCCCCCGAAATTGGCGCAGTACAGGCCCTTCTTCACCGAGCCGATGATCTCCTTGGGGTCTTTATCGCCGCCCAGCATCAGGGTGTTGGTCATGCGCGGCATCGGCGCATAGGCGTGACCCTGGCGCCGGCCGTTGCCGGTCGGCTTCACGCCCATCAGGCGGGCGTTCATGCGGTCCTGCATCAGGCCGACAAGGCGGCCGTCCTCGATCAGCACGTTGCGCTGGGTCGGCGTGCCCTCGTCGTCGAGGGTGAGCGAGCCGCGGAGATCCGGCAGCGTGCCGTCGTCGATCACGGTGACGCCGGGCGAGGCCACCATCTCGCCCATCAGGTGGGTGAACATCGAGGTCTTCTTGCGGTGGAAGTCGCCCTCCAGCCCGTGGCCGACCGCCTCGTGCCACAGCACACCCGACCAGCCGGCGCCCAGCACCACCGGCATCTCGCCGGCCGGCGCATCGACCGACTTCAGGTTCACCAGCGCCTGGCGGATCGCCTCGTCGGCCTCGTGCTGCCAGTACTCGGGCAGGAAGATGTCGCCGTAGGGCGCGCGGCGGCCGCTGCCGGTGCTGCCGGCTTCCATGCGGCTGCCGTCGGCGCAGACCACGCTGACATTGATGCGGACCAGCGGCCGCACGTCGGCGGCGCGCCAGCCGCCGGCGCGGATGATCTCGATGACCTGCCAGGAGCCCGACAGCGACACCGAGACCTGGCGCGCCTTGGGTTCCTTGGCGCGCACATAGGCGTCGATCTCCTGCAGCAGCGCCACCTTCTTGGCGAAGGGCACGCTGTCGATCGGATTGTCGTCGGCATAGAGCAGGCGGTTGGTGCCGCGCGGCGATTCGTCGGCCTTGCCGCCGCGGCCGGTGCGCACCGCCTTGACCGTTTCGGCGGCGCGCTTCAGCGCCTGCTCGTCCAGCGCCGAGGCGTGGGCAAAGCCCGTGACGTCGCCCGCCACCGAGCGCAGGCCGAAGCCCTGCGAGGTGTCGAACGCGGCGCTCTTCAGCTTGCCGTCGTCGAACGACAGGCTTTCGCTTTGGACATATTCCAGGAACAGCTCGCCGTCGTCGCAGCCGGCCAGCGCGTCGTCGACCATCTTCGCCGTCTTGCGCTGGTCGAGTGCGCCCTTGCCGAAGAACAGGCCGTCGGCGGTGGCGAGATGGTTGATCGACTTGCTCATGGGCGGACCCCTGAATGGGCTTCTGGAAAACGCCTCAGACGACGAGGACGATCTTTCCAAAATGGGCGTTCGCCTTCATGTGCGCAAGCGCCTCGGCCGCCTCGGCGAGAGGGAAGGTCTTGTCGATCGGCAGGCTGAGCTTGCCGCCCTCGATGGCGGACCAGAGGTCCTTGCGGGCGGCCTGCACGATGGCGCGGACCTCCTCGGGGCTGCGGGTGCGGAAAGTGACGCCGATATAGTCGATGCGCTTCAAGGCATGCAGGTCGAAGTCGAACTCGCCCTTCATGCCGCCCAGCCGCCCGACATTGACGATGCGGCCGAGCACCGCGGCGGCCTGCATATTGGCGTTCATGACGCCGCCCGACACCTGGTCGACGATCAGGTCGACGCCCTTGCCGCCGGTTGCCTCCTTGACCTTGTCCGCCCACTTGGCGTCGCGCGTGTCGATCGCCAGGTCGCAGCCGAACTCGGCCAGCCGCGCGCGGCGGGCGTCGTTGGTCGAGGAGCCCATGACCAGGGAAGCTCCCATATGCTTGGCGATCTGCATGCCGAGCAGGCCGACGCCCGAGCTGGCGCCCTGGATCAGCACCGTCTCGCCCTTCTTCAGCCGGCCGGCGCCGACCAGGGCGTTGTGCATGGTCTGCACGGCGACCGGCATGCAGGCGGCCTGCTCGTAGCTCATGTTGTTGGCCGGGATCTTGTGGGCCCGACCGGCGTCGGCCACGGCATATTCGGCGAAGCCGCCGGCCGCCGAGCTCATCACCCGATCGCCCGGCTTGAAGTCGGTCACCGCGGCGCCCACGGCCTCGACTTCGCCGGCGCATTCCAGGCCGACGATCGTGCCGGTGCCGCCGATCGTGCCGTGGCGGTGGCCCGAGGCAACGGCCAGGTCGGCGCGGTTGAGCGAGGCGGCGCGCACCTTGATCAGGATCTCGTTGGGCTTGGGCGCGGGCTTGGGCACCTCGCGCACTTCGACGCCCTTGTCGCCGACGACGGCTGCTTTCATGACGGTCTCCTCGGATTCTTTGGCGTTGGATCTTGCCTGTCAGATCTTGGCGGTGCGGCCCTGCCAGTAGCGGTCGCGCAGCAGGCGCTTGTAGAGCTTGCCGGTGGGATGGCGCGGCAGCTCCGGCTCGAAGTCGATGCTGCGCGGGCACTTGATGGCCGAGAGGTTGCGCTTGCAGTAAGCGATCAGCTCCTCGGCGAGCTCGGGCCCGGCTTCGGCCATGTTGCGCGGCTGGACGACCGCCTTCACTTCCTCGCCGAAGTCGTCGTTGGGCACGCCGAACACGGCGCAGTCGATCACCTTGGGATGGTTGATCAGCAGGTTCTCGCATTCCTGCGGGTAGATGTTCACGCCGCCCGAGATGATCATGAAGGCCTTGCGGTCGGTGAGGTGCAGGAAGCCGTCGCCGTCGACATAGCCCACGTCGCCGAGCGTGGTCCAACCCTGGGGATGGCGCGACTCCTCGGTCTTCTTGGGATCGTTATGGTAGGCGAAGGCGCGGCCCTCGGCGAAATAGACCGTGCCCGATTCGCCGGTCGGCAGCTCGCGGCCCTCATCGTCGCAGATCTTGAGTTTGCCGATCACCGCGCGGCCGACTGTGCCCTTGTGTGCCAGCCATTCCTGGGCGTTGCAGATGGTGAGGCCGTTGCCTTCGGTGCCGCCGTAATATTCCCAGATGATCGGGCCCCACCAGGCCATCATCGCCTCCTTGGTCGGGATGGGGCAGGGGGCGGCGGCGTGGATGGCGCAGGTGAGGGACGACATGTCGTACTTGGTGCGCACCTCCTCGGGCAGCTTGAGGAAGCGCACGAACATGGTGGGCACGACCTGGGTGTGCGTGATCTTGTGCTTGGGGACGAGCTTCAGGAACTCCTCGGCGTCGAAGTTCTCCATGATCACCGAGGTGCCGCCCAGCCGCATGACGCTCATGTTGAAGCGCATGGGAGCCGCATGATACAGCGGCGCCGGCGACAGGTAGATCGTGTCGGCATCGATGCCGTAGAGCTTGCGGGTGACGGCGAGCAGCGGATTGTCGAAGTCGATCGCCTGCGGCTCGACCACCGGCATCACGCCCTTGGGCCGGCCGGTGGTGCCCGACGAATAGAGCATGTCGTGGCCGGCCGTCTGGTCGGCGATCGGCGTCGCCGGGAAGCCCGCGACGGTCTCTTCCCATGATTCGTAGCCCGGGATCGTGCCGTCGATCATGAAGCGGTGCGGCGCCCCCTTCATGAGAGGCACCAGCTCGGCCGCCTTGTCGGCGAGGTACTTCGAGGTCACGAACAGTTTCGCGCCGCAGTCGGTCACGATGTAGTCGACCTCGGCCGCGGTCAGGCGGGAGCTGATGGCGGTGTAGATCAGGCCGGCGCGCTGGGCGCCCCAGCAGATCTCGAAAAAGCGCGGATTGTTCTCGAGAAACAGCGCGATGTGGTCGCCGGGCTTGAGGCCGCGGGCACGGAACAGTTGCGCGATGCGGTTGGATTGTTGGTCGAGCTGCCGGTAGGTCACCACCTCGCCGCTGGCCGCCATGATATAGGCCGGCTTGTCGGGGTTGGTCTGGGCATGGATGTACGGATGCACTCTGAACGTCCTCCGGCGGCCTTTATTCTTGGGCAGGTGAGCGGCCCATAAAACCGGAGGAAGAAACCCGCGGCAAGCATTCCGCCGTGCCGGCCGGCCTTCACCGTTGACCCGGTTCCGCCCTTCGGCTTTATTCCCCGCGCACGACAGCGTGCCCCCGTGGCGGAATTGGTAGACGCGCCTGACTCAAAATCAGGTTTCCTCACGGAAGTGTTGGTTCGAGTCCGACCGGGGGCACCATCGTGAGATCCACAGCCGCCTCGATTTCTGCAGCTTCGTCTGTTTCTCACAGGTGAGAACAGAACGGGCCTTTTGTTGCATATCTCAGTTGCGCGTCTCCGGGCATGCAACAAACCCTGATCAGCTGCCTTGGAGGGCGTCGAGGCGGCCCTCGCCGCGCCACGGATGAGGCGCGTCGTGTTCAGCGCGGCGCGACGGGTCCTGTACCATAGGTGCAGCAATACTGAGATGCGTTGCCGCCTTCTCGCGAATCCACGTCTTGGCTTCCTTGGTGCTGATGGAATTCCAGTGCCTGCTCCCAAACCTTTCAACCAACGCTTCCAGGCACAAGCGATAGTCATTGCGCGTCGCAGGCTTTAGCTCGTCGATAAGATGCGGGCCAAAGCCGAGGCGGCCTTGCTTCCATGCAAGATAGATGCGGGCAATCTCTTTGCAGGCAACGATGGCCTGTTCCTCGGTGGTGATGGGCAGTTCTTGTTTGCCGTGAAGACGGATCGTCCTCCAGCCTTCCTAAATACCGAACCTGGAAGGCTGAAAGTAGCAACGATACGCACCCTCTCGGTTCTGTCGCTGTGTCAGCCAGTGGCCTGAACGGCCAAGCATGCGAGCTCCTTTGGAGATGGACACAGAGATTGAAGAGATGCTCGTGAGCTGTTCTCGACTCGAAGTCGGCTTCGATGCCGCCGTGTGATTTGGCGTTGGCCGTTAGAAGTGCCTCGATGAGATCCAGGCAGGGGGTCAGTGTCTGGAATGCTTCGAACACTTGATAAGCCACAGGGCGATCGGGTATTGCCAACGCCTCAACTACACGCGGCTGTCCGGGAAGAAGTAGGCCCATTGCGATTACATAGAGCTCCAGAAGCCGCATCTCCGGAATTGAAGCCCGGGCCTGCATTCGAGTACGACGGGAACGAACTCCTTTCCGAGATCGAGCACGTACGCAGCCCCCAGCATAGAGGCGTCCGTCAAAGAGCAACCTCTGACGGGGCGAACTCGCGCGTTCGGAGAACGCGCCCGCAAGTGAAGCGTGTTGCCATCCCTCTCACTGTCCGACCGTATCAGGTCACCGCGATACCTGGTCGTGGCCTCGGACTCACCGCTTGCTCTATCATCGGTCCGCGCACCAAGATCGATGACTGCTTCACTTGGGAGTTGCCCAAGCGGGACATCAAGCACGTCACCGAGACTGTCCTGAACGGCAACTACTTCGACCATCCTCTCTGCTCCCAGCGCGGTCTTGTCGCTATCGGTCATATCTCCCTGATCAATCACGATCCGGAGCCGAACTGTGAATGGCGGATGGTCCAAGTCCACGACCGCTGGATGGTCGAGGCATGGTCTATTCGCCGCCTCGCCAGCGGCGAGGAACTAACCTTCGACTACGGCTACGACCCAACCTCGAAAGGGTAAACATGGGTTGGCCTTGTCGCTACTTGGCTATGGGAAGACACTGGCTGGGCGCTGAAGGAGCTTGGCTGGGCTGACGCTTTGTGACGGGCCCTAGGATGCGCCCACGACTGCAGCAGCTCACGCCGCAGTCGCGAGCCGGCAGAAGCAAGAGGAGCGGATGGGCACATCGGCCCAGGCAGTCGCGATCTCAAGCCGCTGGCCGATAATCGCGGCTTCGGCGTGTTTGCCGAGCCGCACCAGGCATTCATGGAATCCGTGCAGGCTCCAGACATTCTCCGGGTGCTGGCAGGCGCGCGGCAGCTCGGGATCCAGACCAAGATCGGCGCGATAGACTGTCTCCGCCTCTTCGACACGGCCTTGCTCCAGGAGCAGCGCGCCCAGTGCATGGCGCGTTGGCTGCATCCAGCCCCACGGCTCGTCGTAGGGCAGGCTGTCGTCGAGCTGGACCGACCGCCGCAGGTGGCCGAAAGCCACGTCGAAATGCCCCTTGCGATAGGCGATCTCGCCCTTCAGCATTTCCGCCGCAACAGCAAGAATGTCGAGGCAAGTGTTGTTGAACAGGTAGCGGGTAGGCGGTACGCGTGCGGCCGCTGCCTCGAAGCGGCTGGCTTCCTCGTCCGCCGCCGCGACGTTGCCCTTCGTGGCATGGGCAATCGCCTTGGCATAGTGAATCATCGCGGTCGTGACGCAGAACAGGGCGGGATCTTCGGGGAGCGGCGTCGCTATGATTTCCGCCC
>MKRV01000201.1 GCA_001897995.1 Alphaproteobacteria bacterium 65-37
AGCCCGGTCCGCACCACGACGTTTTCACCCGCCAGCAGTGCCTGGGCGGGGTTCAGCCCGACCTGGCCTTCGAGCATTTCGCGCACGACGGAACGGGGATCGTTGATCAGCTTCTTCATGGGCCTTTCCTAGAGCAGCGCCCGGGAAGATGGAACCGTATGCGGTTCCCTCTTCCCGGGCATAAGCTGCTCTGGAATCGATAGAATCTAGAGCACGTTCCGCTCGACTGATTCCAGTCGAGCGGAACGTGCTCTAGCACTGGCCCGTGCCGCGCGGGAAGGGTCAGGCGTCGGCGCTATAGCTCACGACCTCGTATTCGATGCCGTCGGGATCGAGAAAGTAGAAGCGCCGTCCCGGGGCATAGTCGCCATGGCCGAAGGGTCTCAGGCCAGCGGCGACGACCCGGGCTTCGACCGTGTCGAGATCGTCGACCTCGACGCCGATATGGTTGAGCGGCCGGCCCTTGGTGAAATCGTCGCTGCTGTAGGCGACGCCATGGCCGGTATAGAGCGCGATGTAGTGCTCGGCCGAGCCGACATGGATCGTGTGGCCGCCGTCGCGCGCGGCGCCGCGCCAGCGGACCTGCCAGCCGAACAGCGCTTGCATGAGGCGGGCGGCGCGGTCGGGATCGGTTACGGTGACGTTGACGTGTTCGATGCGGGGTGCGGCCATGGCTCTCACTCCTCGGCGGTTGCGCGGAGCGCGCGCCGCCAATCCTGCAACCTCAACCATGATTGAGGTCAAGCCGTTGCGGAGAGCGCCCGACGAGACCGATTGACAGGCACCGCCATCCTCTCGACCATGGAGGCATGCTCGAAGTGGACACTCATATCGTTGCCCGGCGCGCCGGCATCCCAACAGGCGGGATGCAGGAGGACCGAGCACGCTGACATCGAGCGTATCGCTTATCCCCGCAGCCTCGCCGGAGACGGACGGGGCTTTTTTGTCGGATCGATGCCTCGTCCATCGACACTATGATGGAGTGAGACATGGCACAGAACATTTACGACCAAGCTGATTTCTTCATCGGCTACAGCCGGCTCGGCCGCTCGGTGCACGGGCTTGCCGGTGCCGCCGAGTGGCCGGCGATCCGCGCCCTGCTGCCCGACCTTGCGGGCAAACGCATCGTCGACCTGGGCTGCGGCTTCGGCTGGTTCGTGCGCTGGGCCAAGGAGCAGGGGGCGGGCGAGGTGCTCGGCCTCGACCTGTCCGAGAAGATGATCGCCCGTGCCCGGGCCGAGACGACCGCGCCGGGCGTGGACTACCGCATCGCCGATCTCGAGCAGCTCGAGCTTCCCGCGGCGTCGTTCGACTTCGCCTACAGCTCGCTCGCCTTTCATTACATCGAGGATTTCGGCCGGCTGGTGCGGACCGTCCATCGCGCGCTCGTTCCCGGCGCGGGCTTCGTCTTCACGGTCGAGCATCCGATCTACATGGCGCCCAGCCGACCGGGCTGGTCGATCGGTGCAGACGGCCAGCGCACCTGGCCGATCGACCGCTATGCCGTCGAAGGGCTGCGCACGACCGACTGGCTGGCCAAGGGTGTCGTCAAGCAGCACCGTACCTTGGGCACCACCGTCAACACGCTGATCGGATCGGGCTTCTCGATCCGCCACCTCCAGGAATGGGCACCGACGCCGCAGCAGGTTGCCGAGGTGCCCGACCTTGCCCAGGAGAGGGACCGCCCGATGATCCTGATCGTATCGGCGGAGCGGACAAGTCCGTAATGCGGACTTCGGTATCTCGTCGCTGTTTCGAGGGGGCGGCAGGCTTTTAGCTGTCCCGGTCAGCCAAAGCGATCCGCCTCGATAAGCGGAACTCAAGCAAGCAAGGGACGGAGACTGAAATGCCGCGCAACGCTGCCGTCGTGCAGAACGATGTTCTGTCGGAGATCCATACGCCGCAAGCCTGGTACGGTCCGCAGCAGGCGCAGTCCACCGATTGGCTTCATCAGTTGACCGACGCCGACCGCCGCGAGCTTCGGACAGCCCTCGGCGTGGCGCAGAAGAGCGGCCTGCCTCTTCACGAGTTGAGCCGAGAGCAGTTTCCGCTCACGGGACTGGCGAACCGACTCGTGGGTCTGCGGCGTGAGGCTCTCGAAGGGCGCGGCTTCTTTCTGCTGCGCGGTGTGCCGGTGGCAGAGTACTCGCCCTGGGAAAGCGCTGCCGCTTTTTGGGGGATCGGGCTGTATCTCGGCGAAGCGGTGTCGCAGAACGGCAAGGGCCATGTTCTGGGGCACGTCGCCAATCTCGGGCTGGATTATGCGGACCCCGAAGTCCGCGGCTACCAGACCAGCGCCCGGTTGAACTTCCACACGGATTCGTCGGACCTGGTGGGCTTGCTCTGCCTGCAGACGCCGCAGTCCGGCGGCCTGTCGAGCATCGCGAGTTCGACGACGGTGTGGAACGAAATGGTGCGCCGGCGTCCCGATCTCGCCCGCGCCCTCCTTGGTCCCGTTTACTATACGCGGTGGGGCGAGGTCGGGGCGGGCATGAAGCCGTACTACGGCATACCGGTCTTCTCGCCGTACGCGGGTCACATGGTCACCCGTTACGTTCGTAGTTCCATTCGCAAGGCGCAGCTCATGGCCGAGGTGCCGCGGCTCACGCCGGTGCAGGAAGAGGCGCTCGACTTCTTCGACGGCCTGACCAACGACCCGGCGATCCATCTCTCGATGGAGTTTCGTCCAGGCGACATCCAGATGCTTTGCAATCACTGGATCCTGCATTCGCGAACCGCCTATGTGGACTGGCCGGAGCCCGAGCGGCGGCGCCACCTGTTGAGATTGTGGCTGGCGTGCGAGGACGGGCCGGCTGTGCCGGAAAGCTTCACGACCAGCCTGCGGGAGTCCACGCGCAGCGGCCGGCCGGGCGGAATCCAGGTGCCCGGCGTATCGCTCTCCGCTCCGCTCGATCCCTGCTGAGGTCGAGAATGAGGCGAGTTCCTCTCGTTCTGGCGGCCCTGTGCGTCTGCCTGGCCGGCCTCGTGAACCCGGCTCTTGCCAAGTGGCCCGAGCAACCGATCCGCATCGTCGTGCCTTATCCGGCCGGCGGTGCGGTCGACGTCATGATCCGCGTGCTGGCGCCGATCATCAGCGAGAAGCTCGGACAGCCGGTGGTGATCGACAATCGCGCCGGCGCCAACGCCGACCTCGGCACGGCCATTGTCGGCGCGGCGAAGCCGGACGGATACACGCTCCTGGCCAGCGCCACCTATTTCACGGTCAACCCTCTGCTCGAGTCGCGGCTCGCCTGGAAAGCATCGGACTTCCAGCCGGTTGCCGGCCTGTCGCGCACCTACAATCTCTTCCTGGCGAACGGCACGTCGCCCTGGAAGACCCTGGCCGAGTTCGTGGCCGAGGCCCGTGCGAAACCGGGCCTGGCCGTCGCGCCGGGCGGCGCGGGCTCGCCCCAGTCGATGGCGCATCGGATGCTGCGGGCTCGCGCGGACCTGCAATTCACCGAGATTCCCTATCGCGGCTCGCCACCGCTCATGGTGGATCTCGCCAATGGCACGCTGGCGATGGCTGTCGTGCCGCTGGCGGCGACGCTGGGGATGCTGGAAAGCGGAAAGCTGAAGGCTCTGGCCGTTGCCAGCGAGCAGCGCGCGCAGCTTCTTCCCGATGTCCCGACGACGGTCGAGGCCGGTTATCCCGACGTGATCGCAGAGAGCTGGTACGGGCTGCATGCCCCGGCGGGAACGCCGCCCGCCATCGTGCAGGCAATCGCGGAGGCGGCTCGCGCCGCGACCGCCGATCCGAAAGTCCAGGCCGCTGCCTTGAAGGCCGGCGGAGAGGCGGCCTTCCTCGACACACGCGCCTTCGAGGAGCTTCTCGTGCGCGACCGGCAACGCTGGGAGCGGATCGTGGCCGAGGTGAACAAGGAGCAATAGGAACTCGGCGGCAACATCCGCCGTTCTCGTGGCCGCCTTTAGAAGAACGTGTCGAGGAACGAAGCGGCTTCGTTTGAAATTCCCACGATCTTGTTGGTCGCCTGGCGATAGAATTTGAAGTTGAGCTCGGTGCCCGGCTGGCCGTCCCTCCAGTCGGCGAATAGCCTGAGTTCGGCGCGCCCCAGCGGCCGCTTGGCAAGGGCGCTGCGTCTGACGGAGAGGCTGACGCGCGGTGTCTGTCGGGCGATACCGCGCTTCCGGGGAATCGCTTCGACGGAAATGACGACGCCGCGCGCGATCAGGCCGCGGCCACCCTCGTTCTCGCTGGCGAAAATGAAGATCGTATCGCCTTCGGCGACGTTCTTGCCGCCATACATCGTCTTCTGGGCCGCGAACTCGAACAGCTTGGCGCGTGGGTTGAGGATCTCTGCCTTGATCGCGAAGGCCATGCCCGGTCTCCGTCACCTCTTGTGGGCCACGATGAAGGGACGCCGGTCGTCGCCCTTCGTCGCGTGGTTCTCCGTGGCGAGGATCTCGAAGCCGGCCTCGCGTATCTGCCGGTCGAGCTCCGTCGCCCGGAAGACGCCGGCATAGGGGGCGAGGCCGATCGCGCGCATCACCGGCAGGGCCAACCAGAAAACCGGGTTCATGTCCCCGACACAGGGCGTCTTGGAGACGAAGACGCCGTCCGCGGCCAGCACGGCATGGATGCGGCGCAGCGTGCCCGGCAGGTCGCGGACCAGATGGAGATAGTTGAAGCCCAGGACCGCATTGAACCGTGCGGCCTCGGCGGCGAGCGCCTCGGCGGTCGCGGTCCGAAAGACGAGCGTCGGGAGGGGGCCGCCGGCCTGCTTCTCGTTGGCGATCGCGATCATCTCGGTTGAAATGTCCGTCGCCAGGTAGGCACGAACGTCGCCGGCGAGCCGCAGCGCCGTCGTGCCGGTGCCGCAGCCCAGTTCCAGCACGCTGTCGCCCGGCTTCAGCAGCGCGCGGGTGCGGGCCAGCGTGCGCTCGTAGCCCGCCTGGTCCGAGATCGCGCCCCTTGCGTATTTCCGTGACGTCCGATCCCAGAAGCGGGCGTCGCTCGCGATGCTCATGTCGAATACCCCTGTGCGCCCGCCGGTGCCATCGCTTGCCGGGACGCCACCCATACCAAGCCATGCCAGCGGCCGGCCCTTTCATCTTCGACGACGAAGTCGCGGGACGGCGCGCGCCTGAGATCGAGGCGCGCCATGACGGATTGCGATCGCCGGTTGTCGGCGCTCGTATAGGAGAGAATTTCGTCGAGGCTCAAGTGCCGAAAGGCGTGCGCCAACGCGGCCCTGGCGCCTTCTGTTACAAAACCATGTCCCCAGGCGCTTCGCGTGAAGCGCCAACCGATCTCATGGTGAGGCCCCAGAGGATGCGTCGGGGCCAGCCGCGGCATGACGCCCACATAGCCCAGAAAGAGGCCTGCGGCGTCCTCGACGGCCCAGCGGGAGGTGCCGTGGTCCAGATAGGCCGCGAGGTATCGATCGAACTTGGCGTCGCTGGCCGCGCGATCGATCGGGCCGCCTTGATCGGCCATGACCTCGCGATCGGCATGCATCGCGGCGAACGGGCTGCGATGATCCTCGTGCCAAGTGCGAAGCGTCAGTCGTGGCGTCTGGATCATCGCAGGAGCAACTCCTCCGCAAGGGCGTCATTGAAAATCGCCCAGATCTTCCCTCTCGTACAGCGGCCGGATTTCGATGCCGCTACAGCTTTTTGTGCAGGAAGCGGCGACAAAGGGCAGACCCGATCGGGGCCGATGGTAGTGTCCCTGGTGCACCCTCGATATCGAGGCGTGAACCAAGGGAGAAAGAATGCCTGACGGCCAACGGCGCCTGTTCGACAGCCACTGCCACATCATCGACCATCGCTTCCCGATCGTCGCCAACCAGGGCTACCTGCCGCCGGCCTTTCCGCTCGACGCCTACCTGGCCCAAGCAACGCCATTGGGCGTCAGGGCCGGCGCGGTTGTCTCCGGCTCGTTCCAGGCCAACGATCAGACCTACTTAAGGGACGTGTTGCCGAGGCTCGGCGCGGGCTGGGTGGGTGTGACGCAAATTCCGCACGACCATGCCGATGCCGACATCGCCAAGCTCGACGCGCTCGGCGTGCGTGCCGTGCGCTTCAACATGTTCCGCGGTCGCATCGACACCGTCGACGACATCGTGGCGCTTGCGACGCGCTGTCATGCGGTCGCGGGCTGGCACGCCGAGATCTACGCCGACGCCGCGGCGCTGGCGCCGCATGTCGGCAAGCTGGCGAAACTGCCGCAACTCAGCATCGACCATCTCGGCATGACCGAGGCCGGCCTGCCGGTGCTGCTCGAGCTGGTCGCCGCCGGCTGCAAGGTGAAGGCGACCGGCTTCGGGCGGGTGCACATGGACGTCGCCACGGCGCTGGAGCGAATCGCCGCCGTCGATGCGCAGGCTTTGGTGTTCGGCACCGACATGCCGTCGACGCGCGCCCAACGTCCCTTTGCGCCGGCCGACATCGACCTCGTGGAGAAAACGCTCGGCGCGGAACTCGCGCACAGGGCGTTTTGGACCAATCCGCTGGCGCTCTATCGAGTGTCCGCGCCGTGACGGGAGCCGGGATCAGGCGCTCAGCGGCAGCAGCTTCCTCACCGTCGGATTGCGAAAGTAGAGGCCGGCCCAGGTCATGATGCCGAGGGCGAGGCAGATGAGCTGCGGGGGAGAGCCGATTTCACCGAGGCGGAAGTGGGTGCAGATCGCGCCGCCGAAAAAGCCGGTGATCAGGATCGCGCCCAAAGGTGCGGTGCGCGGCATGCTGTAGAGGACTGCGCAGACCAGCATGATGACCCCGAGGGCCGGTGCCGAGCTTGGCGCGAAGCCGGTGGCGTCCATCTCGGCCTTGAGCATCGCGGGGGCAAACAGACTTATCGCAGCGTCGGCGAGCAGGGCCAGCACGACCAGTGCGCTGAGAATGCGGCCGACCCATTGGGCGGCCGTCGAAGGGGAATTGCTTTGCATTGGGCCTTTTACCGCAGCTCACCGGCAAATTTATCCACTGGATCTACGGCACGCCAAGTCGATGTGATGGTCGCGGGGGGGAGGGGGGACACATTATCGACGTCGTCGCGCTGGCTCCTCTTTGCGGCACCGTTCGATAGCGTGCAAACATCAATGTCGTGCGCGCATGCAAATTTGGCGA
The DNA here is from genome assembly GCA_001897995.1 of Alphaproteobacteria bacterium 65-37. Lineage (GTDB taxonomy): Bacteria > Pseudomonadota > Alphaproteobacteria > Reyranellales > Reyranellaceae > Reyranella. The sequence goes on from MKRV01000201.1 coordinate 7,093, forward strand.
ATAGACGGCGGACTTCCTCTCCGTCACTATGGGCCATGCCACGGGGGTTACATCCGCTGGCTGCCCGACTTTGATTGCAGGGGGAGACGTTCATGGCGGCGAGAGCCGAGCATTGCACCCATGCGCGCGCACAAGTTCTTTTTCAGACAATGGCCTCTTCCCTCGTGGTGTTGGCCGCTCTGGCATTGTTCGCGACGGCGGGCGCTCTCTCGCCGGCAATGGCCCAAGTCAAGGCACCCGCGAAGTCGAAATTGAAGCCTGTGGCCAAGGCCGATCCGACGGACAGCGTCGCCGATCAGCTCAATGCCAAATGGCAGCAGGAGAACGGCGCGTTCGCTGGTTTCAAGGCGGCGCAACCTGCGGCAACCCCAGCCTCACTTTCCACAGGTCCTGCTGGCGGCGGCGGAAGCGATTGGGGCGACCGTCTCGTCTCGCGCGCCATGAACTATCTCGGCACGCCTTATCG
>MKRV01000202.1 GCA_001897995.1 Alphaproteobacteria bacterium 65-37
CGTGGGCTTGGAAGGCCGCGAATCACGTCAAGACCTGACCGCGTGGGCTTGGAAGGCCGCGAATCACGTCAAGACCTGACCGACGTGCGAGAACCGGACGCATACCTGCTTCACGTCACCAACGCTCAAACCTGCGCCATAGCCCGCTAGAAGGCAACGCAGGCCGATCAAGGTCATGGCCGTCCCTTCCGGCCGGACATCTTGGCGAACAGCCCGTCGGAGAGCGGCGCGAGCGCTGTCCGGCTTTGCGGTATTCCGTCGGCGGGACGCTGCTGCATCTGCGGACTGGATGCCGACGGAGACAGGGCAGAGCCGGTTGTCGAATGCGGTACGAACAGAGGAGCATCGCTCCATGTGGGCGCCATGGCCGTGGCGACATTCGTCCCGCCATCTGTGCGAACACCGATCAGCGAAGCGGCGGCCGCCATGTAGACCAGCGTTTCCGACGGAAGCGGTCGACCGGTCGCGAGATGGTTCTCATAGCGACCCGGGCCCGCATTATAGGCTGCGAGAAAGCCAGGCGCGCCGTAGCGGTCGTGCAGCTCTCGCAAGTAGGCAGCACCGGCGGCGATGTTGTCATGCGGGTCATACGGATCGGTGCCCAGGCCGTAGCGGAGTCGAAGCATAGTCCAGGTTTCGGGCATGATCTGCATCAAGCCCATGGCGCCTTTGGGCGACAGTGCACGCACATCGCCGAGACTTTCCGCCCGCATCACAGCACGAATCCAGGACGACGGGATCGCGAACCGCTGCGCGGCCTCCGTCACGAAGCCCGTGATGCGATCCGCTGTAACGACGACGCCTGGGAGCTTCGCGCCGATGGGTTCGGCATGCGCGACATTGACACCGACGAGCAGCATGACCGCCGTCGCGCTGCGCAGCCAAACTCGCCATCCAGCTTTCAGCCGGCTTATCTGTTGGCGAGCAGCCGCAGGCGATAGGGCCGGAACGGAGGAGGAAGCCAGCCGTCTTGCTTGCGGCGGCACGGGTCTGTGCTTGAAGGGCCTGGACATGATCAGTTGTCCTCTTTGGTCCAGAGGGGATCGGCTCGGCCGACGATGGTCGCCGCGGGAAGCGGGCCGAAATAACGGCCGTCGAATGAGTTCTCGGACCGCCAATTCATCAGGAAGACTTCGTGATCGGCGACGATCCGGCAGCCCTGCCAGCTGGGCAGGGTTCGTCCGAGATGATCGCAATCGAGCGCATGACCCATGGCGAGCCCGTCGACGGTGATCGTGCGACCGATGCGGCAGACGGTCTGACCTGGAAGGGCGAGGACGCGCTTCAGGAGCGGTACGCCCATCGCCAGATACCCGCGCTCGTCGAGGAAGGTCGCGAGGGCTTCTGGGGGTCTGACCAGGACAAGCCCACCGATGTGATGGCTGCTGGCTGGATTCACCAGGTAGAGGCCGATCGGGACACTGGCGCTGGCATTCCAGACCAACTTCGGGCCGGGATGAAGCACCGCCAGAGTTCCCGCGAAGAGCGCCGCCAAGCAGGTTGTTGCGATCCAGCCGACCCGCGTCATGCGTCGATCTTCTTGCGCAGAAGCCAGGCCCGGTGCTTCTCGCGGCTGTAAAGACGCGGCGTTTCCCCAGCGGCGAGCCGGTTGTGAACATGTCGCCAGTGATCGGGACAGGCGTCTGCCGCGTCGAGGCCGATCTGTTCGACCGTGTCGATCGCCTGTAGCACCCGCTCGACCCTGGGCCAGCCGGAGACCCTGAGGAGGATTTCCCCACCGGGGCGCACATACGGGACGCTCGAGAAGCCCTCGCCGCGTCGAACGGTGCGGAGAATATCGATCCGCGAGATGATGGTGCCGAAGTCGCCCGACGCCCAGCGGACATAGGCGACGACGCTGTCGGGCGCGAAGCTCAATACACGACGGCGGCGATCGAGGATCTGCTCCGCGACATCGCGGCCGAAACGAATCCAGTGCTCGATCCGCTGCTCCACCCAGATCAATTCGATGTGGGTGAGCGTCTCCTGATGGAAGCGCGCGGTGATCATCGCGCACCGTTCCGGGCTTTTTCCCCGTCCCGGTGGCGGCCAACTACAGAAGAGTTAGATTCATGGGAGTTAGACTCTGAGTTAGGCGAGCCGGAAGCCGTTGTTGCGCCTGAAGAATTCGGCCGTGCGGGTTCCTGATAGCACGTGAAGTGGGTTCCCGATGGCACGTGCCTGTCGGTTCCCGATAGCACGTGGGGTTCCACATGTTGTCCACGGCCGGCCGTGGACAATTTGGTAGGCGCAAACGCCAGCAGTTCGCGCCCGCCTGTATTGCGCTCGATGAGCAGCCGGTACCCCGGAAGCGGTTGGCGACGCACGATGTCGCGCAGTTCGAAAGCGAACCGTTTGAAGGGCGAGAGGCTGGCCGATTTGACATGGAGGTGGCGAAACTCAAACCGCCATCCGTTGGATTGACGGCCCGCATGCTTGCGAACCACGCGATAAAGCCAGCGTTCAATGCCGCCGGTCAGCGCAAAATATCCGCGGTCGATCGTCAGCACGAGCGCGTCGTCGAGGACCGCTCGATAGAACCAGTCCGGCACGATCAGATCGATTCCGTCGGCATTTCCATGCGCGTCGGCGCGCTCCGTCCATTCGTTGATCCAGGAGAAGCGATGCATTCGGCGTTCGTTGATCTGGCGCAGTGACGTGGCGACCGTCGTCGATTGGAGACGGTCGAGGGCGGCTTTCAGGCGGTGATAGGCGCGCGCACTGGTGCCGCGCCCGGTGAAGGTCAGGATTTCGCGCGGCCTCACTGCCATCAGGCGCGACGTTCGCAGCCCGGCATCTCGGGCTTCGACGATCTGGCTGGCGACCCAGATCAACACGTCGGCATCCCAGATCGTCGCCATGCCGTGTTCGGCCACCGCCTCGACGCGAATGGTGATCCCATTCGTCCTGAAGTCGATTGGCGTGGTGCGGTGGGTTTTGGCGAGGCTGAAGAATGGATAGGCCATAAGGTCTTGCGCATCTCGAGGCGCAAGATCGCCCGGCAGCGCCCGAAAGAGTTCGAGTTGCTCGCGTTCGGAACGGGGACGGTGGTGCGCCGACATGCTTAGCGGCGCTCCCGACCGGCGTGGACCGGCATGCTCGACGTTTGGCGCTTCGCCGGCAGCACGGTCCCGGTGCCGGGATCCGATGTCGATGCTTTTGCGCCTGATGCCACCCAGGTTTGGAGATCCTCGAGGCGATAGACCACGCGTCCGCCGAGCTTCGAATAGCGGGGACCTGTGCCGTAGATCCTGTGCTTCTCGAGCGTGCGAATGGACAGGCCGACAAAGCGGGCGGCCTCAGGCGTGCGCAGATAGGGTGGTGGTAGAGCGGCTGGGTTGGCGGACAAAGGGAGCCTCCGTGATCCTATGGCGCGCCGTCGAATGGCGGCGGCTGTCGGGGATCACGATGGCGGAGCGGGGAGTGCTTGAAATAGGGCGATGTCGCGGGCCGATGAGATCGCCCCACCCGGAAAGCAGGTCTACGAACGCCCGCGATAAGGATGCAGAAGCAGTCGGCGGTAGCCGCTCTTCATCATGGCCACCCCGAGACGCACGAGACGAGCGGTGCGATCGCGCAGTTCATGCGAGATCCACTCCCGTTTCGGAACAGCGCTTGCGCCAAACAATGCACCGGCGATTTGGCGATGGGTGGCGTCGTCAAGACGACCGTCGAGTGCGCGCAGGGCGAGGGTGAGACGGTTTCGCCGTGCCTCGGAAAGCGCTGCTGGATTGGGGCCCGGGTGGCGGCCGTTCAGGGTACGCCAGAGACGCAGTGCGGCAGCCATCCTGACTTCGAATAGTCGATCAAACGGGATGAGGACCGCGGGCGGATCGGCTCCAGTGCCGTCCAGGTGAATGCGCAGCACGGTGCCGCGGCGGTCGAGGAGATGATCGCCAGCTTCGACGGTCAATGCTGGATCGAGCGACGGGAGTCGAAACTTAGGATCGGCGAGGTTTGGTGGAAGTTGGGTGAGTGCAATCACACTCGGCAGAGCTTGTGCAGTCCAAAGCGTGGCCTCCGGATCGGTCGCCGTCGCGACATCGCAACCCCCAGCGCCGGGCGAACGCATCCGCCTCGGCTTGGTCGAGAGAATTGTCGCGGGCGGCTTGTTCGAGGCGTTCCCGATCCCGCACGAAATCCGGGTTTCGATGAACGAACTGAAGAGCAAATCCAGGAGCGTCGAGGGACCGGAGACCCTCGTACTCCTCCGGCGACCGCCAATACGCGCGGCTCATGAGCGTGCTACTCCGTAATCGAAGCGACATGTTCTCAGTTGAGCGCGCAGGATGCACAACCGGGCGTTGCCCCGTTAGCGACTCGCTTTGCAACATCAGTTGCCGTGCGCGCAAGCAACCAATTGTCAGTGCGGCGCAAGATCCCGCAGAAGATGACGATAGCCGCTCTCGGTCATCCATTTGGCGCGGGCGAGATGACTTTCCCAGACCTGCCGGGCGCGTTCGGGCTCGCGGTCAGGATCGATGTGCAGCACGATGTTTGCGACCTCGCGCCAATCGGCCCCTTCGGCGTCAGCGTCGAGCAGACGCAAATACGTCACAAGATGCTGCTCATCGTAGCCGGTTAGGACGGCCTCAACCGGGACGGTATCAGACACAGGCGGATCGAGTAGCGGCTTGGCCATGGTTCACGCTGCTAAAGTTCAAGTTGCATAATTGCATATCACCATAGGGTCGGTGAAGATCGATGACGGGCGCCGTCGGAATTTCCTTGGGCAGGACTACCTCTGGTTCCAGCAGCCTTCGCAGCGGGCCTGCAAATTCCTATTCACATCCGAAGACTGCATTCGGTAGCCAAGACGTTTCAGTGCCGCGAGACTTGCAGGACATGCGAGCAAGGTCATGAACACCAGCGGGGCTGCATTCGACTGCGGTCGTACGCATGTAAAAATGTCCAGTCCAACCTCCGTTTTGTCGAAAATACTCCGTGGTGAAATACTCGACAAGACGGCGCCATCACGTGGATGGAGATACGAGAGGTACTGGCGCTCAATTTGAGGAAGTTCCGGCGGGCTAAAGGCTTGTCCCAGGAAGAGCTGGCCCATCGTGCAAGGATCGATCGCACCTACATCAGCGCGCTCGAGCGTAGCGTTTATGCCGCCAGTATCGATGTGGTCGACCGGTTAGCGCGGGTCCTGGATGTCGAGGCGGCTGATCTGCTCAAACGTTCACCCGTGGCGACGACCGCTAGGAAATGAGCGTGACATATGCATTCATTCAGAGTCGCCCGAAGGCCACAAGCTCAATCGTTTGCAAAGTCGCCGCGCCAAACTCAGCACGTTCCAACTTCTGTAATCCAGGCTGCGCGCTTCTGAGGCAGAACTGGCTTCGCTTGTGCCGGCCGAGGCGCGCGCCTGAGGCGGCGCACGGTTATCGGCGAGTACACTTACAGCTATCAGGGTGCCAGAGGCGAGACGTAGCGTCGCTCGTATGGCGCGCCGATTTGCTCAGGCAAAATGCTCCGAAGGTCAAAGCCTGATCGCGCGAGGGATCGTTACCGCGAGGCGAAGACGCCCTTCCCTCCCTTTAACCGAAGGGCGGCTTCGTGCGGCCGCCAAACCCCTCCCAAGCGGCCGCATAGAGTCCGGTCCGGCGCAGCCGGGCGCGCCCAAGTTCACGACCTTGAACCCCGACTCGATAGACGTCGACCTTCATGTGCACGCGGAGGAACACTCAAACCTGACCGCTTTGACAGCGGGATCGTGCTCCTCATGAAGCCACCACGGCCTCAATGCGCAAGGCGAACAAAGAGAAAGCCCCGCCCGGCGAACCGGGCGGGGCCTCGGGGGCGTCGGCTTACTCGCCGTTCTTCTTGCGGCTGCGCGACCAGA
>MKRV01000203.1 GCA_001897995.1 Alphaproteobacteria bacterium 65-37
ATCGTTCCAGACATTGCCCTGCACCAGGCCGAGGCCGATGGAGGTGCTGGCCGAATAATCGTTGAGGCCACCGGCGCCGTTGCGCTCGCCTTGGGCTGTGCCGGATCCGGCGATGCCATCGCCCGTATAGTTGTTGCCGTAGAAATCGCCGGCTGTGATGAAGCCGTTGGTATCGTCCAGCGAGGCGTAGGTCACTGCCGCCGTGGCGTTGGCCACCGACTGCGTGCGATCGGTTACCGTGGTCGTGTAGGTGAAAGTCTCGGAGCCGCCGATACCGAGCGTCATCGAGGCCAACAGGGCGTTGGTGCCGTTGCCCGAGGAGACCAGCAGGTCGCTGGCGCCGCCTGTCTGCGTCAGGCCGCTGATGGCGCTCTGGTTGCCCGTAAGAGTGTCGTTGAGATTGACGTTGTAGGCGATCGCGTTGCCGTTGTTGGTAAGCTTCACTTCCCACGTCACCTGCCCGGTGGCCTGGTCGATGCTCTTCACCTGCTTGGTGATCGTGACGCCGGGCTCCTTGACGGTCAGCGTCGTGTTCGCGGAGTTGGTCGAACCGACCGAGGCGAAGGACTGGAGATTGGTGCCACTCTGGTTACCGGCCTCGTTGCGCACGACCGCGTTGAATTCGACGATGGCGTAGTTCTTGACGCCCGAGTTGGCGTTGTTCTGCACCGTGCCGAGGCTGAAGGTGACGTCGCCACCACTGCCGGCGCCGCCGGAGATGGCGGCCGCCGTCAGCGCCGCCGTCGGATTGTAGGTCTGGACGTTGAAACCGCCGCTGCTGTTGACCTGGATCGCGGCGTTGTTGCCGGCTGCATCGACGACCGACGACGACATGCTGCCATTGGCGCTCGCCAGCGCGATGGTGGCGTTGCCGACATATTCCAGTCCCGTCGGCAGGTTGACGGTGAAATTGACGTTGTTGTTGAGGCCGGTCGGAATCTCGACATAGACCTTCATGCGCACCAGCTCGCCGACGACGACGTCGGCGGTCGCCTGTGGGGCACCTTGGGTCGGCGGGCTCGTCGTGTCGGTGCCGTTCGACTGGTCGACCAGGACCAGGACCGGCGCGAACACGCCCGTCGAGACGGTGTTCGAGGCCGTAACCGTATAGCTGCGCTCGCCCGTAACAGTACCCGGCATCGAGGTGTAGGTGCCGGGCGCGTTCGAGGTCTTCACCTGCAACGACGTATTGGCCGTCAGGTCGTTGTTGACGGTTGCCTGGAAGGTGAAGGTTGCCGACCCGCCGGCCGCCAGCCGCTCGATCGCGACCGTGCGGGCGCCGTCATTGAACGCGACGTTGGTAGCCCCCGTCGATGTCGTCATCGTGAGGCTGCCGGGCACCCAGGTCAGGCCGCTCGGCAGGACGATCGTGTCGAAGAAATCTTCCGCCGGCGCTGCCGGCGACCCGGCGTTCGTGACCGTGAAGGTGTAGGTCAGCACCTGGCCGCTATGCACCTTGCCGTCGGGATCGTTGACGGTGATGCTCTCGGTGACGCTCGGGTCCCGCTCTGTCGCGGTGGCCGTGCTGTTGATCGCGCCGGTATCCCAGGTCAGCTTGCCGGTGTTGGCGATCGACGAATTGTTGCCGACGCTGCCATCGTCTGCGACCTTTGCCGTCACGGTGAAGGTGATCGTGCTGAGGGTGTCGGCGTTGGCGTTCTTGACGGTTCCGAAGTTCGCCGAAAGGGTGCGCGTGCCGGCATCGTAGGTGACGGCCAGGGAATCGGCAGTCACCCCCGCAGCGGCCGTAACGCCCGTCACGACCACGTTCGAGAGATACGTCGGCATTACGTCGGAGAAGACGACGCTGCCCATCTCGCCTTCGGGCAGGGTGATGGTGAAGGTGTAGGTGATCGTCTCGCCGACCACGACGTCGGTGCCCGCCGTGTTCGGATTGTCCGTGCTCGTGATCGTCTTGGTGAAGCTGGCGTTCGTCGTCGTCACAGTGGCGTTGTCAGTGAGATTGGCCGCCGTGCCGCCGACCGGGACGCCGCTGGTGACGAAACCCGGACCGTTGTTGGCGCCCGACCAGTTCACGATCGAACCAGCAAACGCCAGGGCCGTGCCCACGGCCTGGGTGCCAGTGAGCTTCACATCGTAGGTGACGTAGAGGATGTCGCGGTTCGTGGCATCGCCGGTCTTCTCGAGCACGACCGAGTTCTGGGTGCCGTCGCCGCCATGGACCTGGATGCCGCTCGTGAAGAAATCGGCGGCTGTCCCGGTGAAGGCCAGCACCGTGCCGTCGCCGCGCGTCACCTTGAGGTTGGTGACATCGCCGGCGCTGTAACCCGATGGAAGCTGACCCCGCACGATCACGTCGTAAGCGACGCCGTGGCCCACGTTCTCGACCGTCTGCACGATGCGCACCGCGTCGAGGCCGTCGGCCCCCGAGACGTTCTGGTTCAGTGCGTTGGTGCCGGCGATAGTGTCTGGAATCGTACCGGTGAAGACGTTGCCGTTGCCCGACGGCTGGAAGATCCCGGTCGGGTTCGCATTGGGAGTGCCGGTATCGCCGGTGTAGGTCGCCCCACTCGCCGCCGTGCCATTGTTCTCGACCAGCGACACGACGCCCGTCTTGGTCTTGAGGCTGGGCTCGTTCATCGTCTGCTGGCGGATCGCCGCATCGGAGATGTTGGTGCCGGCCGCGTTGGTATAGCTCGCCTGCGCCTGTGCCGTCAGCGCCAGCCCGTCGGCGAAGGGCTGGTCCGACGCCCGCAAGGTGAACTGCACCGTGACCTTCTGGCCGGCCGGATTGGCCGTGCTGTCGTAGGTGCCGAAATTGAAGCTGAGGCTGTTGCCGACCGTATCGACGGTTACCGTCGGCGTCGACGGGCCGCCCGGCCGATCGCTGTCGCTCAGAACCTTGAAGGTGTTGACGTCGGTGCCGTTGCCCGCCGTCATGGTCGAGAGGTTGTAGACCGGCAGCGGCAGGAAGGCGTTGAGATCGAGGTTGCCGTAGTCGCCCTGCGTGAGATCGTAGGTCACCGTGTAGGTAACGAGCTGCCCCGCCTGCACATTCACCGTATCACCCGGATTGACGGTCGTGTTGCCGACCTTGGTGATCTCCATGGCGAGGTTGCCGCTCGCCACCTGGTTGGTGACGGCCGAGTTGTCGATCTCCGTTGTCGGCACGGATCCCGGAATGTGGCTGGTGACGTCACCCGTCCCCTTGACGGTGTTGGTCGCCACGTCGCTTTCGCGCAGGGAGGCGCCGCCATTGCTGTCGGTATAGTGGTCGAGCACCTTGGCGTAGAAGGTGACGCTGCCTGAGGTGCCGTTGGAGCCACCCACCAGAGTCGAGTTGCCGCCGGCCTGTGCGGCCAGAAGCGCGCCGACATCGAAGACGATCTTGGTCTGGCCGTTGGCGTCGCGCGCCTCGTAGTTCCAGGAATTGGCAATGCCCCCGGACGTCGCGACGGTCTGGCCGTTGTCCGTCGTCATAGGGTCGGCGATGGCGCCGAAATTGTAACTGACCGCCGAGGCGCCGTTGCGTGTGACGCTGAGCACGGGCGTCATGCCCGGCAGCAAGGTCATGCCGTCGCCCAGTATGTCCTCGAGCTTGAAGTTGCTCAGGTCGAAATAGTCGGAGACCTGGAAGTTGATCGTGTACTTGACGATATCGCCGGGCGAGAAGCCGGCGGGGCCGGTATTGGTGTCGATGCTGCTGCCCACCTGGACGGCGAAAGGCTTGGCAACGAAGCTGGGTTCGGTCCCGTTGCCGCTGCCGCTGACCGGCTTGGCCCCCGAATCGAAAGAGCCTGCAGCCGGCGTCCAGTTGCTCGCCGAGTAGGTGTAGGTCGGGCTGAGGTTGACCTGCACGTGATCGCCCGTGACGGGGTCGATGACCTGGCTGCCGCCCACCGCCGTCTGCGGTACGAAGACCGGAATGTCGATCGTCTGCTGCGCGCTGATCGACGCGTAGGTCACGGTGACGGTGCGGGTCGGCGCGTCGTAGGTCGCCACGCCGCCGCCCGACACGGCGATCGCGCCGCCGGTCCACTGCACGTCGTCCGGCAGCTTGAGATTGAAGGTGAGATTGTTGATCGGCCGTCCGCTTGTGGCCGGCGCCGGCTCCAGGGTCACGACGTAATGCGCGGGATGGCTCGACCCGGTGGCGGTCTCGCCCTCGCCCGGCTGGGTGTTGATCGCGGTCTTGACGTCCAGCAGCTTCACGTTGAGCCCGCTCTGGACGTCGGCGCCCATGATGACCGGATCGCTGCCGGGATTGTTCAGAGCGTCGGCGCCGTACTGGTAGCCACCGCGCGCGACCATCTTCAGGCCCTGCGTGCTGGTCAGCTCGCTGCGGCTGTCGAGGCTGAAATTGAGCGTGACCTCGGCCTTGGGCTGGGTCGATGTGAAGCTGCCGAACGGCAGGGTGAGCACGTACATCGTGTCACCCGCCTGGAAACCCGGCGGGGCGGTCACGAAGGTGGGCTTGCCGCTGGCGTCGAGACGCAGCGGATTATAGGCGCCCAGAACCCCAAGGTGATTGGGATCAGTCGTCGTGAGCGTGATCGCCTGCACGCTGACGTCGGCGCCGAGGAACTTCGCGGAATTGAGGACGGCGCGATAATCGGCAATCGCCGCCGTGTCGACGGCGGTCGGCACGAACAGCTCGACGAAGGGACCGTAGCCCGTGCCGTTGGCTGCGGTGTTGTCGAAGGTCAGGGTCTGGGTGAAGTCCTTGCCGAGCAGGACCTCGGTCGGACCCGAAAGCGTGACGACGGCCGTCGGCGCGTCGAGCACGGTGTCGTAGGCCGCCATTGCCGCATCGCCGAACGGCGAGCGCGGATCGACGGTGCCGGCCGTGCGCTCCAGCGCCCAGTCGCCGCCCAGGGTCGCAAGACCCGTCGCGTCGGTCGAGGCCGCGACACCAACACCCGTCAGGGCATGCAGGTCGTTCACGAACGCTGCGCCCGCCGTGCCGGCGCCGACATCGCAGCCCCAGAACTGGATCTGGGCATTGTCGGCGAGGCTGTCGCGCCAGCCGGCGATGTCCTGCGCCCGCGTGTGCAGAACGGCGTCGTTCACCGACGAGGCACCGAGCTCGATCTGGCCGGCCTGGCCATAGGTCAGGAAATCGACCTGCTTGATGCCGTGCAGGCCGTCGAGCGCCTTGGTGACCTGCGTGATGCCATCGAGCGTCGGATCGATCACGACGACCTTGGTGTTCGCGCCCACGCTGTCGGCCAGCTCGCGCCAGCCCGAGACGCGCGGGTCGATGAACAGCACGGAATCGACCGGCGCCCCGGAAGTCTGCACGGCGCGATCGGCTTCGGTCGACTTGTCGTTGGCAGCCGGCGTCTTGGCATCGTTCTTCTGTGCCGCCTGCTGCGGGTCCTTGACCGCGGCCGACTCGGCGGGCTTCACCGTCGCATCGTTGGCCGGAACATCGTGGCTGGAAGCGCTAGCAGATTGCGCCTGATCGCCTGCCGACTTTGCAGAGACATCTGCAGCTTCATTGGCCTTTGGCTGCGCCGACGCTGCAACAACACTGGCGTCAAACAGCATACGAGGTTCAAGAACAAAGCTCATGGCATCCACCCACTAACTTTTGCCATGGCAAATCGGTCGCAAACTGCCTACGCAGTGCGATTTGTCGTGCAGCGCCTAAAAGAGGTCGCCCCAAAACACCCGATTCACCACCCACATCCCCAAGACGGGCGGACATTGCCAAATAAATTACCGCATTCAAACTGCCATTATTGGAATTTCGAGGAATATTTTGCTCATTTTCTACAGAATGAATCCTTCAACTCACTTGCAATTTCATCCAGACTGTGCTGGCAGCGCGCAA
>MKRV01000204.1 GCA_001897995.1 Alphaproteobacteria bacterium 65-37
CGCTTCACCGTCGCGGATCTGCTGATGGCGGATGTCCTGCGCGTCGCCAAGCTCCGCAGCTACGGCGATCGACCCGCGAGCGAAGCCTATGTGGCCCGCATGACCGACCGCGCCGCCTTCAAGAAGGCGCACGCCGATCAACTGGCACATTTCGCCGCCGCCGATCGGAGCCGTTGAGCCCCCTCGCGTCGGAACCGGTCAGTCGCCCTAGCGGGCGGTCCACGCCGAGCGCGTGAGCTCGTACCAGGCCTCGCCGTGCTCGCTGCCGGGAAGATGGGCGACGTCGACGGAAACCGTACGAGCATGTCTCATGCCGATCTTCTCCATCACACGGCGCGATCCGCCATTCACCGACATCGTGCACGCCACGATCCGGTCGTACCCGGCGGTTTCGAACCCCCAGCCGACGAGCGCCGCGGCGCCCTCCGTGGCCAATCCCTGCCCCCAGAACTTCCGGCGCAGGCGATACCCGATTTCGGCCAGCGCCTCGCTCTCGGGAAACAGGCAGAACCATCCGACGAAGTCGTCATCGACTGTCCGACGTGCCGTCCAGACATAGGGTTCCGTTCCCCGGGGCATGAGGAACGTCACGTCGTTCGGGTCGGTCGACTCATGGTCGACCGCACCGCCGTTGAGAAAGTGCATCACCTCAGAATCGCGCTCAAGGTCGATGAAGTCGGCACGGTCACTTGGGCGGCAGGGGCCGAGCGCCAGTTTCGTTGTCTGCAACACGACCATTCCGAACATCCTCGCAGCACTCGCGAACGTCTCGGAAGACACTACGGAAGGGGACGTCCGAAATCGAGAAAAACGCGGGCCTGCAGGTCTGAGGCGCGCTGACCGTTGGCGGACAAGCGAGGGGGCTGCATGGCATTCAACTCCCGACTTGAAATCGCAATCGACCTTTCGGAGACTGCCGATAGAGACACGCCAACCGGAGGTATTCCGATGCGCCACGCTCGTTGGGTCGGCCAGTTGCTCCTCAATCGACGTGGTGCGATCAAGCGCAGTGTGGGCGCCGCGTCGGTCGCCGCGATGGCGACAGGAATATTGCCCTTTGGCTCGATGACGGTTGCTGTCGCCCAGGACGGCCAGGAGCCGCTCGGCGGCCAGCCACCGAAAGGCGCGAAAACCTCAATCAAGGACTTCGATTACCAGATCAAATACCAGCGCGCGTTCGAGGCCGTGCTCTGGAACATGCCGGCAATTGCGATCTATTCATTTCGCCGAGCCGCGTTCACCGAACTCGGCATGAAGGACAACGACATCATCGCCTATTCGGCGACGGCGACGCCGAGGCTGGAAGCCATCACGGCGAACAGCACGACGCCCTACATCACCGCCTTCACGGACCTGCGAAAGGGACCGGTTGTCCTCGAACTGCCCGTCGCCGGACCGGAGGGCAGCCTCTATGGACAGGTCGTCGATGCGTGGCAGTTCACGATTGCCGACGTCGGCCCTTCCGGCATCGACCAGGGCAAGGGCGCAAAGGTCCTGTTCACGCCGCCCGGTTACAAGGAGGCGGTCCCGGACGGCTATCTCCAGGTCGCCTCGCCGAACTACCGCATCGCCTTTGCCTTCCGCTCGATCGTCGCGCCTGGCAAGACACTTGCGGACGCCTATGCCTATTCGAAGCGGCTGCGGATGTACTATCTCAGCGAGAAAGACAACCCTCCCCAACAGAAGTTCGTCGATCCGGCGAATCAGCGCTATCCCACGCTGCCTTTCTACGACGGCCGGCACTTCGAGGACATGCACGCGGTGATGAGTGTCGAGCCCGTCCGGGAACACGACAAGGTCATGGTCGGCATGTTGAAGTCGCTTGGAATAGAGCGAGGCAAGCCCTTCGCTCCCGACGCGACCGCCAAACGCGCCATGCAGCAGGCCGCAATCGACGTCTGGTTCTATCTGCAGCAGTGGTTCGACAACATACCGGCTTCCTTGCGCTATTGGCCGGATCGGCACTACGTTGCATTGCTGCAGGCCGACGCCAACAAGACGTTCTCGTTTGTCTACGACGACTACATCGACCTCATCCCGCGCGCCGCCGAATATTTCTGGTGCACCTACATGCCGAAGGTGCTGAGCGACACGCCTGCCACGCAATACATGGTGGCGATGGCCGATAAGAACGGGCGGCTGCTTCAGGCAGGCAAGCTCTACAAGCTCGATGTGCCCGCCGACATGCCGGTGAAGCAATTCTGGGCGCTGACCGTCTATGATCGTGCCACCAATTCCTTCATCTACAGCAATTCGAATCGCACGACGCTGTCGTCCTACGATCTCGACAAGATGAAGAAGAACGCCGACGGCGGCGTGACGCTCTATGTCGGCCCGAAGGCACCGGCCGGCCTGGAAGCGAACTGGATACCAACCGCCGGAAAGCGACCGCTGCCCGCGATGCGCTTTTACGGGCCGACCGAAGCGTTCAACAACAAGACCTTCAAGCTGCCGGACTTCGAATTGCTGAGCTGACGCTCTCAAGCCGTTGGCGCGTTGCAACTGGAGATGAACTTCCTTTAGGCGAAGGGATAGGCCGATGATCAGACCATTCAAGGCGCCTGCTCTGGCACTCTGCGCATCCATTCTTGTGGCAACGAGCTGTAGCGTCGCAGTCGCTCAGGACGCCGGGATCGCGCAGCGTGGCCAGGCGGTTCTGCCCTATGCCGAGCAGAAGTACCGGGGCAATGTCGGGCCGACCTATCTGGACTCCGATCCGGCGCAGTTTCCCGCACCGCGCAAAGCCCCGAAAGGCGCTCCGAACGTCCTGCTCGTCCTGCTCGACGATGTCGGCTTCGGCCAGTTCTCGGTGACCGGCGGCGGCGTGCCGTCGCCGAAGATGGAGGAACTGGCGAAAGAGGGTGTTCTGTTCAATCGCTTTCACACGACGGCAGTGTGTTCGCCGTCGCGGGCAGCGCTCTTGACCGGCCGCAACCACCACGTCGCAGGCACCGGCAACATCACGGAAGTCGCGACCGGCTACGACGGCTATACCGGCATCATTCCGAAGGACACCGCCACCATCGCCGAGATGCTGCACCAGAACGGCTACATCACGGCGTGGTTTGGGAAGAACCACAACACGCCGATCTATGAAACCAGCCCGATGGGACCGTTCGATCACTGGCCGAACGGGCTTGGCTTCGACTACTTCTACGGTTTCATGGCGGGCGATACCAATCAGGTCCGGCCCTACCTGTACCAGAACCAGACTGCCCTCGGAACGCCGTCGGCCAGCCGATACTACTTGAGCGAGGACTTGGCCGATCGCACGATCTCGTGGCTCAAGAATGCCGAGTCCATCCAGCCCGACAAGCCATGGTTCATCTACTATGCGCCCGCAGCCACACACGCGCCGCACCAGGCCCCCAAGGAGCTGATCGACCAGTTCAAGGGCAAGTTCAGCATGGGCTGGGACGCCTATCGCCAGCAGACCTTCGAGCGCCAGAAGCAGAAGGGAATCATCCCGCAGAACGCCGTGTTGACGCCGCGGCCGGCTAGCCTGCCGGCCTGGGAGTCGCTGAACGCCGACCAGAAGCGGCTTTATGAGCGCATGATGGAGGTGTTCGCCGCCTACGGCAGTCACGTGGATCGCGAGGTGGGCCGTGTGCTCGATTATGTCAAGACGCTGCCCGATGCCGACAACACCATGATCGTCTACATCGTCGGCGACAACGGCTCCTCACCGGAGGGCGGCTTCGACGGCACGCTCAACGAGAACGCGTTCTTCAACGCCTACCTGATGTCGTACCAGGAGATTCTGGGCCGGATCGACGAGATCGGCTCGGAAATGCATTTCAATCACTTCCCGGCCGCCTGGGCGCACGCGATGAACACGCCCTTCAAATGGACGAAGCAGGTGGCCAGCCATCTTGGCGGCACCCGCAACCCGATGATCGTGAAGTGGCCCGCCAAGTTCCAGCACGGCGGCGAGATCCGAACGCAGTTCACACACCTGATCGACGTGGCGCCAACAATCCTGGCGGCAGCCGGGATCGAGGAACCGCGCTCCGTGAATGGCACCGCGCAGACGCCCATTCAGGGGCGCAGCTTCCTGGACGTGCTCGACAATGCAAAAGCCCCCGAGCTTCGCACGAGCCAGTACTTCGAGATCTTCGTCAATCGCGGCATGTACAAGGACGGCTGGTGGGCGGCTTCGATGAGCTTCGAGCCGTGGCAGGCCGAGCGCGGCAAGTTCGATCCGCTGACGGCGAAGTGGGAGCTCTACAATCTCAACGAAGACTTCACCCAGGCGAACGATCTGGCGCAGAAGAACCCCGAGAAGCTCGCCGAGATGACGGCCCTGTGGTGGGCGGAGGCGTCGGCCAACAAGGCTCTTCCTCTCGACTGGCGCGGCGCTGAGCGCTTCAGCGCCGAACTGACGGGCAAGCCCAATCTGGCGGCCGGCCGGACGAAGTACGTCTATTCGGGCCCGCTCGCGGGTCTTCCTGAAGCCTCGGCGCCGGATCTGAAGAACAAGTCGTTCACGATCTCCGCCAAGGTCGACGTCAAGGACGGTACCAACGGCATGATCTTCACGCAGGGCGGCAACACCGGCGGCTGGGCCTTCTACATGAAGGACGGCAAGCTGACCGCCGCGCACAACTATCTCGACGTGAAGCATTTCATCGTGCGCAGCGACCAGGCCGTGCCCGCCGGCACGCACGAGCTGAAGATGGCATTCAAGTACGAAGGCGGGAAGGAAACGGGCAAGGGCGGCACCATAACCTTGCTGATGGACGGCAAGACCGTCGGCTCGGGCCGCGTGGAGCAGACCACGCCGTTCAAATACTCGCTGTCGGAGAATCAAGACGTCGGAAGCGATACTGGCACGCCGGTCGTCTACGACTACCAAGGCGCTTTCGATTTTCAGGGCCAACTCAATGAGGTCGTGGTCGATTTGAACAATTGAGCCAGCGGGTGCTGCTCACAGCTAGCCCAGCCGGTGACGCTCCGTCGCCGGGATCATTGTCAGATTGCCCAGGATCCTGTGCTGCTGGTCCTCGCTCGCCGCGAGCTTGGGCTGCAGGGCGAGCATCGCCTGGGCAAGCCGCGTCTCTTCCCAAAACCATTTCTTGCGCGTGGCCGCGGTACCCGGATCGGGAAAGGCCGAGGCCGCTTCGAGATAGTAGGCCCTGAGGTCATCGAGCGCTTCCTTGAGCGCCTGGGCCGGCGGCAGGGCGCCGTCGAGGGCTCCCGTCACCAGCGCTCCGGCCGCTTCCATGTCGAGCCCGGAGACGCCGACCGTCGTACGACCCTGCGCCTCCACGGCACGGTCGTACCAGGTCGCGAGGCGATCGATCTCGGCCGACAGCGACTCGACGGACGCCGGCGCCAACCCGATCGGGCAGGCCCAGCCGGTGAAATCGGCCGGCTCGTCGATATGCTCCGGATAGTCGGCGATCAGCGGCCCGTCGGTGCGCCCCAGCAGGTCGAGCGCGGCCTTGGCCACGCGGCGCTGGAATCCGGCATCGTCGGGAATGCCGAGCGGACGGCCGAGCTCGAAGGTCACCCACAGCGCGCGGGGCGGGCGAACGACCTCGGTGTGCTCGCGGACCAGGCTGATGCCCGTGGTCGGGATACCCTGGCGCTCGAGGAAATGGCCCAGCGCGCCCACGGCGCGCGTGCAGGCGGGTCAAACCGGAACGAGCAGTGCCGCATCGACCTTGTCGGCTTTCAGCAATCCCGCGAGATGCCGGGCATGCGGCTCGGCCGCCGCCGGCGGGAAGGCGCCCATGAAGGAATAATGCA
>MKRV01000205.1 GCA_001897995.1 Alphaproteobacteria bacterium 65-37
AGCAGCAGGTCGCCCGACACCAGGGCATTGGCATCTCCCGACGCCGTCGCCAGCTCGTGAAACCGTCGCGCCGCGTCGCGGGCGCGCAGGAAATCACCATCGTTGAAGCAGGCCGAGCACACGCCCCAGAGCGCGCGCAGCCGATAGTCGCCGTCTTCCAACCGTTCGGCGATCTCCAGGGCTTGCTCGAAGACCGTCCGGGCTTCGGGTCCAGCGGACATCGTCGACAGGAGCGCCAGGCCCTGGGCCGTGAGCAGCCGCATATCGAGACGCGGCTCATGCTCGGGCAGGGAATCGAGGGTGGCGAGCGCTCGGCCGATCTGCTGACTGCATTCGTTCGCCATCGACAGGTGCATCCACAACGGTGCTGCTGCCGCAGCGAGCGTCACGGCCAGCAAGGCATCGCCCGCCGACGAGTAGGCCCAGTCGATCGCCGTTCGGACGTTGCCGGCGAGATCGTTCAGCATTGGTGGCTTATTTTCGGCTGCCTGCCCCTGCCAGTCGAGCTCGACGCAATGCAAGAGATCGCGGCAGTACTGGGCGTGGCGCAGGGCGACGCAGTCGAACTCGCCGCTTTCCTTGAGCTTGGCCAATGCATAGCCGCGTGTCGTCTCGAGCAGCCGATAGTGCATGCCGCTGCTGCTGTCTTCCGCGACGACCAGCGACTTGGCGACCAGGCTGGAGACGATATCGACCGCATCCGGTGCGGGGTTGCCGTCGGCGCTCACGATCGCTTCGGCCGTCGCCAGCGCAAACGAGCCGACCAGGACAGCGAGGCAGGCCACGGCATAGCGCTCACGTTCGTCGAGCAGATCGAAGCTCCAGTCGAACGTCGCCTTGAGTGTCCGATGGCGGGGCAGCGCCGTGCGAAAACCGCTCGTCAGGACCCTGAACTGATCATCTAGCCGGCGCGCAAGCTCGTCGACACCGAGTGTCGCCGCGCGGGCGGCGGCCAGCTCGATGGCGAGCGGAATGCCGTCGAGGCGCCGGCAGATGGCGGCAATCGTCGGCAAGCTGCTGGCATCGACGGAAAATGCCCCGCCGACCGCTCGTGCGCAGGTGACGAAAAGCTCGACGGCGCCGTGCCGCAGCAGCACATCGGGAAGCGTGACATCCGCCGGCGGTACACTGAGTGGCGCGACACGATAGAGGCCTTCACCCTCCATCCGCAGCGGTTCACGGCTGGTCACCAGCACGCGCAAATGCGGACACGCTCGCGTCAAGGTCTCCACCAGTTCCGCCACGACATCGATCACATGCTCGCAGTTGTCGAGCACCAGCAGGAGCTTGCGCGCCCGTATCAGGCCCGAGATGCGTGACGGTGAGGCGAGATTGTCGGGGATCTCCAGCTCGAGTGTGTCGGCAATGCGATGTGCAACGCTGTTGGCATCGGTGAGCGCCGCCAGCTCGGCGACCCAGACGCCGTCGGCGAACTGCGGCAGCAGGCGGCGTGCGGCTTCCAGCCCGAGCCGGGTCTTGCCGATGCCGCCGACGCCGGTGAGCGTCACGATCCTGTGCTGGCCGACCAGTCGCTCGACGTCCATCAGAGCCTCGCCGCGGCCGACCAGCGCCGAGGTCGGTGCATGCAGGTTCGTCGGATTGGCCTGTCCCGGCATCGCCGCCTCGGCCACGAGCTGATAGCCGCGCCCCGACACGGTGCGGACGGCGCCACGATAGGGTCCGAGCGTCTTGCGCAACATCGAAACGGTGACCTGGAGAGTGTTCTCCTCGACGATCGCCCCTGGCCAGACCCGTCCCATGATCTCGTCCTTGGTCACGAGTCCGCCCTGCGCCTCGACCAGCAGGCGCATGACGTCGTAGGCGCGACTGCCCAGCGCCACGGGTTCGCCGCCGATTCTGAGTTCGCGCCGCTCGGGATCGATTTGAAAACGACCGAACTCCACCTGACCCTCGTCCCTCTCCGCTTGTCCAAACGCCACAATGCCATGTTCCCCGCGCTGCCGGGGCTGCGATGTGCGGGATTCAGTTTTTTTCAGAACTTGCCCAAGGACGCCGACGACGAACGACGCCCAGAGTGACGGCCTTCGAGGAGAGCCGCGCCCATGGGCCCATCTGCGCAGCCACGACCGATATCGAAAGCCATCCGAGACTCCTACCTGCCCGGCGAAATCGCGCCCCAGCTCGGTGCGCCAAAGCTAAATGCGCCGGAACTCAGCACGACCGTGCCGATCGAGGTCGAATGGTTGATGTCGGCACCGAATTCCGCAGCCACCGGACGTTCCGATTCACGAACCTCACGCTGGGTCGATCTGCGCGCCTGTCGGCGCGAGGCGACGGCGCAGACCGACGACGACTGCCATACGATCAGCCTTGCGTTGCAATCCACGAATCTCACGCTCGAATCCGATGGCCGTTGCGTCCATGACGGTGCCGTCACCCTCGGCATGGTGCAGGTCGGCAGTCCGGCGGCCGCCCTGCGCGGGGTCTTCCATGCGCCCTGCGACTTTCTCCATCTGCGGCTGGCCAATGGTGTGCTGGCCGAGTGTCACGAGGCGATGCACCAGCGCCCCTGGCCGGGAGAGTTGGCTCTGGCCGATTCCGGCTTTCGACGCGACGCCGCCATCGAGCAGCTCACCCGCGCCTTGCTGGCCGCGCAAACGGCCGAGGGCGAGTTGAGCTGCCTCTATGTCGAAGGGATCGCCACGGCAGTGGTGGCGCGCCTGATCGCTCTGGGATCGGATGACGTACCGTCTTCACGGTCTCGCGTCTCTGCACTGGCCAAGTGGCGGCTCAAGCGGGTCGTCGACTTCATCGAAGCCAATCTTGCCCGCCCCCTGCTGCTCACCGACATCGCCGCGGCTTCGGGCCTGACACGCATGCATTTTGCCGCCCAGTTCCGCGTCGCCACGGGATTGCGTCCGCGCGACTATCTCCTGCGCCGACGGATCGAGCGGGCGCAGGCGCTGCTGCGCGATACCGAGTTGCCCATGGGGGAGGTCGCCTTCAAGGTCGGCTTCCCGAACCAGGCGCACTTCTCGATGGTCTTTCGCCGCCTGGCGGGCCTGACGCCGCGTCAGTGGCGCCTGCGGGAAAAGGCCCTCCGATGATTTCGCGTGAGGCGATGCGCGATCTGTCGAACGCGCTCACGCTCCTGCTGGCCGATATGGTGGCCCTCTACATCAAGACCAAGAACTTCCACTGGCATCTGTCGGGTCCGCATTTCCACGCCTATCGCCTGATGCTCGGCGAGCAGGCCCGCCAGATCCTCGCCACCACCGACCTCATCGCCGAGCGGGTCCGCAAGATCGGCGGCACGACTTTGCATTCGGTCAGTCACGTCGGCCGTCTGCAGCGCATCCTCGACAACGACGCCTATACCTTTGTCCAAATGGACATGCTGGCCGAACTTTGCGACGACAATCGCGACCTGACCAGGAACCTGCGCCAACTTCATGCCCTATGCGGCGATCACCGTGACGCCGCGACGGCAAGCCTGCTGGAAACCTGGATCGACGAAGCGGAAGGCAGGACCTGGCATCTGAGGGAAACCGTCGATACCGAATGCACTTCCCGAACGTGACAGACACGCGCAATGTGGTGGCGGCGTGGCCCGTTCAATTGAACGGCGGGCTGCGGCATGTTCCACGGCAATTCGCCACGACGTCAAACCAGAGCGCAAACGCGCATAGCTTGTGATGAACTGGCTCGGCATCTCCGTCAGGCTCGGCATCTTGGTCATTGCAGCCGCTGTTGCGATCCTCTTCGCCGTGCGCTGGGACAGCTGGGTGGGCGCACGCACCAACCAGACGACCGACGACGCCTACGTCAAAGGTGATCTCACGCCGCTCAGCGCCAAAATCGAAGGCTATGTCCGCCGCGTGCTGGTCAACGATTTCGAGCGCGTCAAAGCCGGCGACCTGCTGCTCGAGATCGAGGATGACGACTACAAGGCGCGTGTCGCCCAGGCCGAGGCCGATCTCGCGGCAGCACAGGCCACCATCGACAACATCAAGTCGCTCAAGGCCCAGCAGCGCGCCCAGATCGCCGATGCGGAAAGCGCCATCACTGCCACTCAGGCCGATGTCGATCGCACCCAGCTCGAGGAGACCCGGCAGAGCGACCTGGTCGCCAGCACCTACGGCACACGCCAGCGCCTGGAGCAGGCCACCGCCGACAAGAAACGCTTCGCGGCAAACCTGGTCCGCGATCGCGCCGAGCTGGAGGTGCAGCGCCGCCACATGGCGGTGCTCGATACCCAGGAACAGCAGCTGAGAGCCGACCTCAAGGGCAAGCAGGCATTGCTCGACCTGGCCAGAATCACCCTGGGCTATACGCGCATCGCCTCGCCGGCCACCGGCCGGCTCGGGGAACGCAATGTGCGCGCAGGCCAGTACGTGCGCCCCGGCGTGCAGGTGAATTCGGTCGTGCCGCTCGACACCGTATGGGTGGTCGGCAATTTCAAGGAGACCCAGCTGACGCGCGTGGCGATCGGCCAGCGCGCCAGCATCACGATCGATACCTTTCCGGGCGTGACGGTTACCGGCTATGTGCAGAGTATCTCGCCGGCCAGCGGCTCGCAGTTCAGTCTGCTGCCCCCCGACAATGCCACAGGCAACTTCACCAAGGTCGTGCAGCGCATTCCGGTGAAGATCGTGCTCGATCAAAATCACCCGCTGACCGGACGTCTGCTGCCTGGCATGTCGGTGATCGCCACGATCCACACCGACACGATGCCGCCGTCGCCATGAGCGACGCCCTGGCGCCACGGACGGCGTTGTCCTGGCCAGAGACGTACCGCCCCCTGCTGGGCGTCGCCGCCGTCGTGATCGGCGCCTTCATTGCGACCATCAATTCGCGCATCACCACGGTCGGCCTGGCCGACATTCGCGGCGGCCTGTCGCTGGGCTTCGACGAAGGCTCGTGGGTATCGACCGTGTTTGGCGCGGCGCAGATGCTGGTCTGCCTTTCGGCCGCCTGGTTTGCCATCGTCATGGGACCGCGCCGACTGCTGCTGTGGTCCGCGTCGGTCTTCGGCATCGCCTCGATCCTGCCGCCGTTCAGCAGCGACCCGGCCTTCCTGCTCGGCCTGCAGATGGTGCGCGGCCTTGCCGTCGGGACCTTCATTCCGTCCACCATCGGCTTCATCGTCCGCGAGTTGCCGCCGCGCTGGTGGAGCTGGGGCCTCGCGGCCTACGCCTTCCGCTTCGTGTTCTCGCAAAACATCTCGTCCTCGATCGAGGCGTTCTACGACGAGCACGGACTGTGGGAATGGATCTTCTGGCAGAACGTGCCGCTTTGCCTGCTGATGATGGCCCTGATCTCTGTCGGCATGCGACGCCAGCCGCTCGATCTTGCCGCCCTCGGCCGCGGCGACTGGGCCGGCATCGTATTTGGCGGCATCGGCCTCTCGCTCCTCTACGCCGGGATCGATCAGGGCAATCGACTCGACTGGCTGAATTCTGGCACCGTCGTCGGCCTGCTGCTGGCCGGCGGGTTGCTGATCGCGGCCTTCGTCGTCAATGAACTGCTGGTCGAGCGGCCACTGATCGATCTCAGGGCACTGCGCCATCCCAACGTCTGCATTCCACCGCTGCTGATCGCCATTTACGGGTTCGGCAGCAGCGCCACCAGCTTCCTCTTGCCGGATTATCTCACGCGCGTGCAGGGCCTGCGCGC
>MKRV01000206.1:0-14255 GCA_001897995.1 Alphaproteobacteria bacterium 65-37
TGCCAGTCGTTGGAGTAGCGGCCGCCGACGCGCGCCAGATCCGGCCCGGTACGCTTGGAGCCCCACTGGAAGGGCCGGTCGTACATGCTCTCGGCCGCCAGGCTGTAGTGACCGTAGCGCTCGACCTCGTCCTTGAAGGGGCGGATCTGCTGGCTGTGGCAGGTGTAGCAGCCCTCGCGGATGTAGATGTTGCGCCCCAACAGCTCGAGCGGGGTGTAGGGGCGGACGCCGTCGACCCGCTCGATCGTGGTCTCGATCGAGAACAGCGGGATGATCTGTACGAGGCCGCCGATCGAGACCGTGATCAGGGTCAGGACCACCAGCAGGATGGCGTTCTTCTCGATCGTTTCGTGACGGATGGACATTGCGCGTCTCCTAGGCCGCGAGCACGGCGCGGGGACGCGCGGCGACCGCTTCGGGCTCGCCGCGGATCGTGCGCCACATGTTGTAGGCCATGATAAGGCCGCCGCTCAGGAAGCAGACGCCTCCCAGGAAGCGGATGAAGTAGAAGGGCTGCATGGCGGCGACGGTCTCGACGAACGAGTACTGCAGGAAGCCGAGCTCGTCGTAGGCACGCCACATCAGGCCCTGCATGATGCCGCTCACCCACATCGCGGTGATGTAGAGAACGATGCCGATGGTCGCGATCCAGTAGTGCCAGCCGATCAGCCGGGTCGACCACATGGCCGGCCGGTTCCACAGCTTCGGCACCATGTAGTAGAGCGTGCCGAACACGATGAAGGCGACCCAACCCAGCGCGCCGGAGTGGACATGGCCGATCGTCCAGTCGGTGTAGTGGCTGAGCGAATTGACGGCCTTGATCGACATGACCGGCCCTTCGAAGGTCGCCATGCCGTAGAAGCCGACGGCGGTGACGGAAAAGCGCAGGCCGGGGTCGGTGCGCAGCTTGTCCCACGCGCCCGACAAGGTCATCAGGCCGTTGATCATGCCGCCCCAGCTCGGCATCCAGAGCATGACCGAGAAGACCATGCCGAGCGTCTGCGCCCAGTCGGGCAGCGACGTGTAGTGCAGGTGGTGCGGGCCGGCCCAGATGTACATGAACACCAGGGACCAGAAGTGCACGATCGACAGCCGGTACGAGTAGACCGGGCGGTTCGCGGCCTTGGGGATGTAGTAATACATCATGCCGAGAAAGGCGGCGGTCAGGAAGAAGCCGACCGCGTTGTGGCCGTACCACCACTGGATCATGGCGTCCTGCACACCCGACCAGGCGCCGTAGCTCTTGGTGCCGACGATCGACACCGGGACCGCGAGATTGTTGACGATGTGCAGCATCGCGATGGTGATGATGAAGGCGAGGTAGAACCAGTTGGCGACGTAGATGTGCGGTTCTTCGCGCTTCAGCACGGTGCCGAGATAGGCCACCAGGAAGGCGACCCAGACGATGGTGAGCCAGAGATCGACGAACCATTCCGGCTCGGCGTACTCCTTGCTCTGGGTGATGCCGAGCAGATAGCCGGCGGCGGCGGTGACGATGAAGAACTGGTAGCCCAGCAGCACGAACCAGCCGAGCGGCGCGCCGCCGAACAGCGGGGCGCGGCAGGTGCGCTGCACGACATGGAAGGCCGTGCCGATCAGCGCGGTGCCGCCGAAGGCGAAGATGGCGGCCGAGGTGTGCAGGGGCCGCAGGCGACCGAAGGTGAGATATTCGCTGTCGAAGCTGAGCTGCGGCCAGACGAGCTGTGCGGCGATGACGACGCCTGCCAGGAACGCCACGACGCCCCAGAACATCGACAGCACGACGGCGGCGCGGATCACATCCTCGACATAGCGCGGCGCCGCAGGGCGACCGGTGATCAGGACGGCTTGGCTCGACATGCTTTCTCCCCGCGTAGGTCGCGCGGACCCTAGGAGATCGCCGCCGTCACCCCCTTGATCTGGGTCAAGGCCCGGCCGTGCCGCGCCACTATCAAGTGACGCATGATCAAGTGACGCATGCAGGCTGAAGGGAAAACGTCATGAGCGAGTCGGTCGCCGTCTTTCACGGACCGCAACCGCGCATCCGCCGCGTCGCGATCGACCGGCCCTGGACCTGGCTGGCGGCGGGATGGAACGATCTGTGGCGCGTTCCCCTCGTCAGCCTGGCCTGCGGCGCCGTTCCCGTCGTGCTGGGCTGGCTCGCGGTCGCGCTGCTGCTGTGGCTCGACATGCCCTATCTCGTGCTGCCGCTTGGCGCCGGCTTCTTCTTCGTCGGGCCTTTTCTCGCGGTCGGCCTGTACGAGATTAGCCGACGGCTCGAGACGGGCCTGCCGGTCGACGGCGAGGCGGTGCTCAGCGCCTGGCGCCGCAACGCCGACCAGATTGCACTGATGGGCTTTGCGCTGTTGCTCCTCAATCTCGCCTGGATGCGCATCGCACAGCTTCTCTATGCGTTCTTTCCTTGGCCGGGTGTGCCGTCCTGGGATCGTTTCACCGATCTGCTCTGGCACGCCACGCGCAGCCTGCCGTTCCTCGCGGCGGGCACGGCGATCGGCGCCGTTCTGGCCGCGATCGCCTTCGTTCTCGGCGCCTTCTCGATTCCCTACCTGCTCGATCGCCGCTGCTCGAACCTGTTCGAGGCGATCGCGACCTCGGTCGCCGCGGTGAAGCTCAATGTGCGGCCGATGGCGCTGTGGGCAGGGTTGATCGTCCTGCTGGTGGCGATGGCCATGGTGCCGGGCTTTCTCGGCCTGATCGTGGTGCTACCCGTCGTGGCGCATTCGACGTGGCATGCCTATCGCGACATCGTGCAGTTCGATGCTGTGGTCGGGGATGAAGTGCCTAAAAACGCTGGCTCGCCAGGGTGAGCATCACCAGGGCATTGCCGGCGAGCAGCGGGGCGGCGAACCACCGTCCCATGCCGTTGAGCTTGCGCCGCATCAGCAGGCCGCCCCAGCCGACGGCGATCAGGGCGGGCACCGTGCCAAGCGCGAAGGCGGCCATGGTCAAGGCGCCGCGCGATGCCGATGCCGTGCCGGCGGCGGCAGCCAGGGCACCGTAGAGCAGGCCGCAGGGCAGGAAGCCCAGCAGCACGCCCAGGCCGTAACGGGCGCCATGTCCGGTTGCGCCAGCCAGAGGGGCGGCAAGGCGGGACAGAATGCCCTGGCGGGCGCCGCCACCAGTGCCGCGACCCGTTCCGCCACCAGTGCCAAGCGACAGTCCCAGCGCCTGCAGGATCAGCAGCACCGCGGCGCCGGCGAGCAACACGCCCGACAACCATCGGAAATTCATGGTCGAGGCGAACAGGCTCGTGGCCTCGCCGGCAACAGCGCCGAGTGCGGCATAGGTCGTGAAGCGGCCGAGGTGGTAGGGCGCCAGGGCAGCGCCGGCGAGCCGCTGCCATTCGCCGTAGCCGGTCCACCGAGTCGGCCGATCGGCATCGGCGATGACCTGGCCCAGCACGAAGGGGCCGCACATGCCGATGCAGTGGACCAGGCTGCCGGCGAGGCCGGCCAGGAACATGGCCACCGGCAGGCCGGCCGGGCCCGTGGCCGTGGCCGCGAAGCCTTCGCCGCAGAGCGCCAGCAGGCGCGACAACGTCTCCATGGCGGCATTGGACCATGCCGCGTCGTCGGCCGACTTGACGCAGGTCAAGGCGGCCCGGCGGCGCCGACGGCAAGAGGAGGGATCACCGGAGGAGATCGATCATGGGATACAAGACGATCCTGGTTCATTGCGATGCCGACCCCAAGGTTCACCGGCGGCTCGCCGTCGCCGCGGACCTGGCGCAACGTCAGGGCGCCCATCTGGTGGGCGTGCATGCCCGCCCGCCGTTCGAAGCGCCGATCTTCTTCGAGGGCGGCCCGGCGATGAACGGCTTCTTCGCCGCCTACGAAGCCGGCGTGAAGGCCGATGCCGAGGCGGCGCGGGCGGCGTTCGACAAGGCGCTGAAGGGGCGCCACCTGTCGCATGAATGGCGGACTGTCGACGGCTTCATCGATGCCGAGCTCGCCATCCAGGCGCGCTATGCCGATCTCACGATCGTCGGCCAGACGGATCCCGATGCCCAGACGCCGACTCCCGGCGATCTCCCCGAATCCGTTGTGCTGGCGACCGGCAGGCCGATGCTGGTCGTGCCGCATGTCGGCGTGCAGTCGACTCCCGGCGAACGCGTGATGCTGTGCTGGAATGCCAGCCGCGAAAGTGCCCGGGCGGCCGCCGATGCCCTGCCGCTGCTGCAAGGGGCGAAGAAGGTGATCGTCCTGGTGGTCGATCCGCGCTCCTCAGCCGACGGACACGGCCCCGAGCCGGGGGCCGACGTGGCGCATTGGCTGGCGCGGCAGGGCGTCGACGTCACGGTCCAGCGCGACGTTGCGGCCGACGCCGATGTCGGCGGCGTGATCCTGTCGCGCGCGGCCGACCACGATGTCGATCTGGTGGTGATGGGCCTCTACGGCCATTCGCGCCTGCGCGAGATGGTGCTGGGCGGCGCCAGCCGCACGCTGCTCTCCAGCATGACCGTGCCGCTGTTCCTTTCCCACTGAGGGCCAGGCGCGTGAGCATGCCGACACGCGCGGCCTACGACCGGCCGGTGCCGCGTTACACCAGCTTTCCGACAGCGGCCCAGTTCCATGGCGGCGTCGGGCCGGTCGAGCATCGGGCCTGGCTGCAGGAGCTCGCACTGAACGGTGCGACAATGGCAGACGCGACGCTCTACCTGCACGTTCCGTTCTGCGCGCGGCTCTGCTGGTACTGTGCGTGCCACACCTCGGTGGTGAATCGGCCGGAGTCGCTCGAGGCCTATGCGCGCGCGCTCACCCGGGAGATCGATCTGGTCGCGGCGGAGGCGCCGGACCTGAAGATCGGCTCGATCCAATGGGGCGGCGGAACGCCCTCGCAACTCGGCCCGGCACGCCTCGCCGCGGTCGCCCGCCATCTCGCCGCTCGTTTCGAGCGTCGGGACGGCAGCGAGACGTCGATGGAACTCGATCCGCGCTTCTGCGACGAGGCGCTGGCGGCGACATTGCGCGAGATCGGCGTCGATCGCGTGAGTTTCGGCATCCAGGACTTCGACGTCGAAGTCCAGCAGGCGATCAACCGGCCGCAATCGTTCGACGAGACGATGGATGCGATGGACAGGCTGTCGGCCGTCGGCATCGATCGCTTCAACCTGGATCTGGTCTACGGCCTGCCGCGGCAGACCTGCGAGACGCTGGAGCGCACGCTTGACCTGGTGCTGGACCTGGGGCCGGACCGCATCGCCGTGTTCGCCTATGCGCACGTGCCCTGGATGAAGCCGCGGCAAGGTCTGATCGCCGCCGACACCCTGCCGAGCCTGGCTGAACGGGCGGAGATGGCGATGCTCGTCTCGGACTCGTTGCTGTCGGCCGGCTACCTGAAGGTCGGCCTCGATCACTATGCACTGCCGACGGATCCGCTGGCGAGGGCGGCAGGCAATGGTCGCCTGCGCCGCAGCTTCCAGGGCTATGTCGCGGAGACGAAGCCCTGGGTCGTGGGACTCGGTGCCTCGGCGATTTCGACACTGCCCAGCGGATACACCCAGAATACTGCCGATGCACGTCGCTATGGTGCACTGATCGATGCCGGCTGTTTCGCGACGACCCGAGGATATGCCCTCAGTGCTGCCGACCGGCTGCGCGGCGAGATCATCGAGCGCCTGATGTGCGGCTTTGCCGTCGATCTCGGTGAGGTTTGCGGCCGTCACGGCGTGTCGTCGAAGACCTTCGTTGCCGAGATCGAGGGGCTGCCGGCACTGATCGACGACGGCCTCGTGCGGTGCAAGGGCGACAGGCTGGAGGTGACGCCGTTCGGCCAGCCGCTGGTGCGCTTCGTCTGCGCTGCCTTCGACCATCACCTGCGCCATACCGATGGCCGTCATTCGCGCGGCATCTGAAGAAAGGAACCCGCCATGAGCACGCATCAACTGGTCGCCCGTCACGTCGAGGCGGCCCTGGCCGAGGCGGCCTTCAAGGGAATTGCTGCCGACGTGGTGGCGCGCTGCTTCCTGTCGGAGGCCATCCGGATCTTCCAGCTCAGCCGACCGAACGACGATATCGCCGCGGAACTGGCGGCAGCGGCAGACAATCTCGACGAAGCGGCGCCGCTTGCCTTCATCAGGCCCTGACTCTCCTTACTCGAACCGGCCCTTGCTCGAACCGGCTTGTCGGCGTCGTCAGCGGCCATGCTATCGTGGCCGCGAAAGGCGTTGCATCGATGGGAGAGTCCCCTCAATCCACGGCGTCATCGGAGGAGGTCGCTGCCCTCGCTACCGCTTCGGCACTCGTCGAGGCCTCGGCCTACGTCCAGCTGCTTCTGACGCCGGATTTGCGGATCGTCGCGGCGAGCGACGGCTATTGCCGGGCGCTTGGGCTGGCGCGCAAGGCATTGGCCGGCCGCCGCCCGGACGAAGTCTTCGCGGCGGGGCCAGGTCTTGCCGCCCTTGTCGCCGCACTCGAAACCGCTCGCGACACGCGCCGGGTCCATCGTGGCGGCGAGGCCTTGCAGCTGCAAGCGCAGCAGGCAGCCGGCGGCGCTGCGGGCGTGCCGCTTGGCGATGCGGTCATCAGTCCCGTGCCGACGGCCGGCGGCAACGTCGCCTGGCTGCTGCAGGAAGTGTCCGGTGCCGGTGACGGCCGCGCCTCGCAGGCGCTGGCCCTGGAAGCGGCGGAGGCACGGCTGAGATCGATCCTGCAGACCGTGCCGGACGCGATGATCATCATCGATGAGCGCGGCCGCATCGAATCGCTCAGCACCACGGCGGAGCGCCTGTTCGGCTTCACCACCGACGAGGTTGTGGGGCAGAACATCAGCATGCTGATGCCGTCGCCCTATCGCGAGCAGCACGACGCCTATATCGAGCGTTACCTCTCGACCCGCGAGCGGCGCATCATCGGCATCGGCCGCATCGTCGTCGGCCAGCGCAAGGACGGCACGACCTTCCCGATGCACCTGACGGTCGGCGAGCTTCAGGCCGGCGAGCGGCACCACTTCACCGGCTTCATCCGCGACCTCACCGACCAGCAGATGACCGAAAGTCGCCTCAAGGAGCTGCAGTCGGAAGTCACGCACATGTCGCGCTACACGGCGCTCGGCGAGATGGCCTCGAC
Organism: Alphaproteobacteria bacterium 65-37; assembly: GCA_001897995.1. Lineage (GTDB taxonomy): Bacteria > Pseudomonadota > Alphaproteobacteria > Reyranellales > Reyranellaceae > Reyranella. The sequence goes on from MKRV01000206.1 coordinate 7,068, forward strand.
CCTGGCACACGAGATCAACCAGCCGCTGACCGCGATCAGCAACTATCTGAAAGGCTCGCAACGCCTGATCGATCGCCTCGACGGCGAGCCGGTGCCGATGCTGCGCGACGCCGTCGGCAAGGCGGCGGAGCAGGCGTTGCGCGCCGGGCAGATCATCCGACGGCTGCGCGAGTTCGTCTCTCGCGGCGAGAGCGAGCGCCGCATCGAAAGTCTGCCCAAGCTGATCGAGGATGCCAGCACGCTCGCCCTGATCGGCATCAAGGAGGCGGGCATCGAGGTGCGGTTCCGGCTCGATCCCCGGGCTGACCAGGTCCTGGCCGATCGCATCCAGATCCAGCAGGTCCTGGTGAACCTGATCCGCAACGCCATCGAGGTGATGGCCGACAGCGCCCCGCCGCGCACGCTCGACATCGCCACCGTGTCCGGCCCCGACGATGCGGTCGAGGTGAGCGTCGCCGACACCGGCTCGGGCCTCGCCCCCGAAATCATGCGGCACCTCTTCCAGCCATTCATGACGACCAAGCGCAAGGGCATGGGGCTTGGCCTCTCGATCTGCCGCACGATCGTGGAGGCGCATGGCGGCAAGATCTGGGTCGACGCACCGCCGGCCGGCGGCACGGTCTTTCGCTTCACCTTGCCCGGCATCCGGCGACAGGATCCTGCTCATGACCACTAATCAGGTGGTACATGTCATCGACGACGATGCCGATGTCCGCCAGTCGCTCGCTTTCCTGCTGAGCACCGCAGGCTACGCGGTTCGGGTGCACGAGTCGGCGGTTGCCTTCCTCGCGGCCTTGCCGGGTGCGCAGGAGGGCTGCATCCTCACCGACATCCGCATGCCTGAGATGGATGGACTGGAACTGCAGCGCCGGCTCAAGGAGCTGAAAGCGCGCTTTCCCGTGATCGTGATGACGGGTCACGGCGACGTCTCGCTGGCGGTCGCCGCCATGAAGGCCGGCGCCGTCGACTTCCTCGAAAAACCGTTCGACGACGAGGCGCTGCTCTCGGCGATCCGCACGGCGCTCGCCCGGCACGCCTCCGATAGCGAACAGCGGGCGCGACAGGCCGCGGTGCGCAGCCGCCTGGCCGGGCTGTCGCCCCGGGAACGCGAGGTTCTGCAGGGGCTGATGGCTGGCAAAGCCAACAAGGTGATCGCCTACGATCTCGGCATCAGCGCGCGAACCGTCGAGGTCCATCGGGCCAACGTGATGACCAAGATGCAGGCGGACAGCCTGTCGGAGCTGATCCGGCTCGCCCTCTCGGCTACGTAGAATCCCTTAGGCCAAGACCCAAATGGTTGTCCGCCCGGCGGCGGGATACCGCTGTGCCTCGACAAGGCACCCAGCCGCCCGCCCCGGGAGACATCGATGCAGACTTCCGCCCAGACGCCCCTCCAAGCACCTGTCCACGCCATTCGCGTCCCTGCCGCCGTTGCCTTGCGCGGCATGCCGTCGGCCAGAGCAGGGCTGGTGCAGGTTCTCGACAAGGGGGAGGAGCTGTTCGCCGAAGGCGACAACGCCGACTGGTTCTACAAGGTCGTGAGCGGGGCCATCCGCACCAGCACCTTGCTGAGTGACGGTCGGCGGCAGATCGGCGCCTTCCACCTGGCTGGCGAGATCTTCGGCCTGGAGGGCGGTGCCGTGCGCCGCTTTACTGCCGAAGCGCTGAACGCCGCGACGGTCGTCGCCTTCCGCCGCAGCCGGCTCGAGCCGTCCGCGTATGGCGATGCCGCCCTGCATGGCGAAGTCCTGGCGTCGACCCTGCGCAGCCTCGATCGCGCACGCGAACACATGCTGCTGCTCGGCCGCAAGACGGCACCGGAGCGGGTCGCGGCGTTCCTGCTCGACATGGCCGACCGCATCGCTGCCGACGACGGCCGGTGCGAGATGCCCCGATTCGAGTTGCCCATGACGCGGTCGGATATCGCCGACTATCTCGGCCTCACCATCGAGACGGTGTCGCGGACGCTCAGCCATTTCGTGCGCGACGGCATGATCCGCATGCCGGCGGCGAGCCGCTGCATCGAGCTTCGCGACCGGCAGGGCCTGCAACAGCTCGGCGCCTGAGCGCCGAGCTCGCGCGCCGGACTCGAAACAGCGCGCTCAGGCAGTACGTTCAGGCTGCGGGCGCGTTGGGTCGCATCCGGTCGATCGCCTTGAAGGCGCGGCGGGCCTCTGCCAGCAGCTCGCCGTCGGTCGGATGGTCCATCGCCTCGACGCCGACCAGCTTGGCATGGACCCAGGGCATCGACGTCTCGACGTGGCGGACCAGCTCGAGCTTGGCCTGCGCGGGGCCAACCAGCAGCCATTCCGTCGTGCCGCGCAGGGCGTCGACGATATGGTCGAGAAAGCTGAGATCGAGCGCCTGATGGCCCGACCCGATGACGCCGGCCTTGTGATGGACCTGGCGGAATGGCCCATGGAAGAGATCGTGCGCCGCGATGGTTTCGCGTTCGACGTCACTGGCATTGAAGCGGAAGATGCGGGCTTCGCGGCTGTCCATCCAGACGATGGCATGCGAGGTGATGGAATGATTGGGGGTCATCCTAGGTCCTTGTCGCAGCGTGGCAGGTCGGGGATGTCGGCGGCCGGTCGGCCAGCAGGCGGCCGTTGCGCGGATCGACGATGTGCAGACCGCGGCAGGCCAGGCAGTGCTGCCCGACATAGGTGGGCAACGGGGAGCCGGTCTCCTCGAAGCTTCCCTGGACGTTGTAGCCCGTGGTCGGACAGCGGAAGAGGAAGGTCTGCATCCGCTGAGATCTAACGCGCCGGACGGTGCGGCACCTTGATCCACCTCAAGGGAAGCGGGCTTAGAACGCCTTGGCGAGGGTGAGGCGGAAGGCGAGCGGCTCGATCGGATGGAAGTGCCGGTCGGCGACGCCCTCGGCCGCTTCGCCAGGCAGGCGGGACGTATAGTAGTAGTCGATCTGGCTGCCCTGCGTGTTCAGGAGATTGTAGGCGTCGAGATTGATCTTGATGCCGGAGTCGAAGACGTAGCCGATGCGGCCGTTCAGGGTCGTCGTGAAGGACGACCAGACGCTGCCGTCCGAGGTGAGCGGCCGCGGCCCGAGGCTGCGCAGCCGCAGTGCCCCGAACCAGCCGGTGTCGGCGCCGAGCGTGATGCCGGCCGAGCCCACGAAATCCGGCGCGCCGGGGATCAGGTTGCCTTCCGATGAATAGTCGCTGAAGCGCGCCTGCGTGAAGGCGAGGTCGAGGTCGAAGGCGGCCCACGAGGTCGGCCGGTAGCTGTTGGTCCATTCGACGCCGATTCGCCGGCTCGGCCGGGAGGCCTCGGTGGTGCCGGCATCGCCGACGAAGACCAGCTCAGAGTCGAAATCGAGGATGAACAGAGCGAGCGAGGTATCGAACCCCCTGAAGCGCTGGCTGCGCACGCCGATCTCCGCGCCCTTGGACCGCACGAGCAGCGGCACGGCGGCCTGCGGCGTCGTGGGGTCGGCCGGATTCACCGTGATGGTGGCGCCACGCGCATCGTTGCTGTGATAGCCCATGCCGGCATTGAGATAGAACTCGGTCTTGTCGAACGGGCCGAAGACGATCCCGGCCTTGGGGCTGACGATGAAGGCGGAGATGGCGCCCGAGTTGAGCGGATTGTCGCTCGCCACCGAGGCGGTGAAGAAGTCGCCGCGCACGCCCAGTGTGACCTTCAGCCAGTCGGTCCATTGCGTGGTGTTCTTGGCGTAGATCCCGACGCTCGATTCGCTCACCTGGTCGGCGCGCACCGTCGAGAGCGGCGTGCGCTGGACGGTCTTGAACAGGCCGATGGCGATGTCGTCGTAGCGGACCTGCGTGCCGATCGTCGTCTCCGACGGCAGGCCCGCGAGCTGATGGCGCACGAGATGGCTGGCATTGAGGCCCAGGATCTTGCGCTTGTCGCTCTGCTGGAACTGGTCGCCGTTGTCTGGATCGTCGAGGAAGTAGGTGAAGTTGCTGTAGAGGTTGGTGGTCGAGTAGATCGCGTAGGCCTCGACCTTCGATGCTGTCTGCTCGTCGCTGCGGGTCCAGCGCATCGACAGCGAATAGCGCTGGGTATCGCCGCCGTCCGTCTGGTCGATGCCGCCGAAGCGGTCGAGGCTGCCGTCGGACACGGCGCGCACCGGGATCTGGTCGGTCGAATGCCAGGAATTGCTGTAAGCCAGCGCCGTGATGGCGAGGCCGTTGTCGGGTGTGCCTTCGCTGTAGCGCAGGAAGCCGTTGTACTTGCGGAGATTGTCGGGCACCTGCCAGGGCCCGGTATAGGCGACGAACTCGGCGGCGCCGGTCAGATATCCCTTGCCGAACGGTATCGTGCCGGCGGCCAGGCCGCGCCAGTAACCGAAGCTGCCGCCGGTCGCCGACACAACGTTGCGGTCGAGCCGATCGGCATAGGCGAGCCGCAGCGAACCCGCCGAGGCGAAGTCGCCTTCCTCGGCCCAGTAGGGACCCTTCTTCACCGTCATCTGTTCCACGAGTTCGGGGATCAGGAAGTTGATGTCGGCATAGCCCTGGCCGTGCCCGTGGGTGCGCATGTTGATCGGCATGCCGTCGAGCCAGATCGCGAGGTCGGTGCCGTGATCGAGATTCATGCCGCGCAGGAAGTACTGGTTGGCTTTGCCTTCGCCGCTGTGCTGGGTGACGATCAGGCCGGGCGCGGCCTCGAGCATTTCGCCCGGCCGCTCGATCGGTCGCGTGTTCAGCGTTTCACCAGAGATGCGCTTCTCGCTCGCCGCATTGGTCGGTTCGGCCTCGAGAGCTCGAGGTGCCGTCACGGTGATGGCAGGCAGGACGGTCGAGGCGCCGGTGCCGGTTCCGAACGGATCGGGGCTGAGGCCAGGGCCGGAATTGGGGCGAGGGCTCGTCTGTGCCCAGGCGTCTCCCGTGGCGGCAATCGCCACAACGCAAAGAAGAACTCTTGTATGCACGATTCTAGAATTGTGCATACTCAGGTTGGTCGGACAAGCGGAACCGCAATGCAAAGACTCACGATGTCGGTCGACGACGATCTCGCCGCGGCGCTGGATCGTCATATGAAGGAGCACCGCTATGCGAGCCGCTCCGAGGCTCTACGTGACCTGCTGCGCGAGTTGCAGGCGCGGCAGCGTCTCGACGAGCACGCCGAACGCAAGGAGGACGGTACCTGCGTCGCGACCCTGACCTATGTCTACGATCACGAGACGCGCGATCTCGGCCGGCGGCTCACCCGCGCACAGCACGCCCATCACGACCTGCAGGTCGCAACCCTGCATGTCCATCTCGATCATGAGGCCTGCCTGGAGGTCGCGGTGCTGCAAGGCCCGGTGCAGACCGTCCGCCGCCTGGCCGACGACACGGTGAGCCAGCGCGGCGTTCGTCACGGCCAGCTTCACGTGATCCCGGTGAAGCGCGTGCGCCGTCGCCATGCGCATGGCGGCGCTGCACACGACCACGATCATCTCCACGCCTAGAGGCGAAAGCCTCTGGCGGGACGGTCGCCGTCAGATCGGCGTGGCCGGCACCGACGCCTGCCAGTGGGCCAGGCGCTTCTTCAGCAGCAGGTCGCGGTAGGACGCGTCCTCTTCTTCCTCCTCAAGACGCTCGAGGATCTCGAAGCTGAAACTCTCCGCGCCATGGTCGCGCCACGCCGCCTGCAGGCCCGGGTGGGGGAAGCTGCCCTGGCGCAGGGTGAACCAGTGCCTATTCTGGATCGTCTCCAGGGTCGGGCTGGCGCCGATCCAGCATTGGCCCGAGGCCCGGCAACGGATCAGGTAGATGCCGACGGCAGGCTTGCGCTCCTTGTAGGCGGCAATGGCGGCTTTGCGGTCGATCGTTTTCATGGGTGGCTAATATTATACGGGTAATATTGACTCAAGGATTTTTACCTTGGTATAAATAATCATCATGGCCGACCCGCTCTCCATTTCGTGCACCGCCTTTCAAGGCAGCCGGCAGTTGATCTCGGGTCCGTTTGTCGAGGTCGTGTTGGCGGTCAAGGAAGCCGTGGACCGTGGCAATGCCGAGCCGATTCTCATGTTCGAGGATGCGACAGGACGCGTCTTCGACGTCGATCTGCGCGGCACCAGGGCCGATGTCGTGCGGCGCCTGTCGAAGGTGCCGTCCGCCACGGCTGTTGCGGCGGAGGAGGCGCAGGCGTCGTCGGAACCACGCGGACGCGGCCGTCCGCGGCTGGGCGTGATCGGGCGCGAAGTGACCTTGCTGCCGCGCCACTGGGAGTGGCTGGCGGCACAGCCGGGCGGTGCCTCGGTGGCGTTGCGCCGGCTGGTCGACGAGGCGCGGCGTTCCGGCGGCGAGGCGCACAGGCAACGCACTGCCCGGGAGGCGGCCTATCGCTTCATGTCGACGATGGCAGGCAGCCTCGCGGGCTTCGAGGAAGCGGCGCGCGCGCTCTTCGCCGGCGATCGCGCGCGCTTCGAGAAGCAGATGGCGAAGTGGCCGAAGGACGTGCGCCGGCATGTCCTGCAGCTCGCCTATGGGTTTGAGGATGCGGGCCGTGCCTAGCGTGGCGGCCAACGGCCTTACCTTCGACTACGAAAGCTTCGGCGATGATGGCGCCGAGCCCTGCCTGCTGGTCTCCGGCCTCGGCGTCCAGATGATCCGCTGGGCCGTACCGTTCTGCCGCGCTCTGGCTGCCGAGGGCTATCGCGTGATCCGGTTCGACAATCGCGATGTCGGTCTCTCGACGCATTTGGATGGCGCGTCGGTTCCGAACCTTGCGGCGGTTGCAGCAGCCGTCGCGCGCGGCGAACGGCCGGTTGTCCCCTATGCGCTCGACGACATGGCGGCCGATCTCGTCGGGCTGCTCGATGCCCTGGGCATCGAACGTACGCATCTCGTCGGCCGCTCGATGGGCGGGATGATCGCCCAACTCGCGGCGAGCAGATGGCCGCACCGGGTTCTGTCGCTTGCCTCGATCATGTCGAGCAGTGGAAATCCTGCACTGCCCTCGGCGACGCCCGCGGTCCTGACGATGTTGCAGAAGCCCGTGCCGTCTCCGACCGAAGACGAGGCGGCCTTCCTGGCGCAGAGCCTTGCCTTCGCTCGCGCGATCGCAAGCCCCGGCTATCGATTCGACGACGACGCGTATCGCCGGCAGATCCTCGCCGAGGCGGCGCGTGCCTGGAACCCTGCCGGGGCGGGCCGGCAGATCGCCGCCCTTGCCGCGACTGGCGACTGTCGCGAACGGCTCGGGGCCATT
>MKRV01000206.1:14272-15269 GCA_001897995.1 Alphaproteobacteria bacterium 65-37
CACATTGGCGGCGCCGATCTCAGGATCATCGAGGGCATGGGACACGACCTGCCGCCCGAGCTGTTTGTGACTGTCATATCCGCGATTGTCGGCAATGCCCGCCGACGGCCTTTGGGCTCGGAGTGCTAATCGATCACCGGCAAACGCTGCTGCAGCTCCTCGACCAGCACGCGCTTGTTCTCGGAGTAGTCGATCGGCACGATCACGAGATGGACGCCGCCGCCGGCGAAGGCCTGCTCCAGGCTGTCGCGCAGCCGGCCGATCTCGGCCACGCGCGTTGCCTTGGCGCCGTAGGCTTCGGCGTATTTGACGAAGTCGGGATTGCCGAACGTCATGCCGAAGTCGGGGAAGTGATCGACCGCCTGTTTCCAGCGGATCATGCCGTAGGCGTGATCCTCGATGATCAGGACGACGAGATTGAGCTTCAGCCGGACGGCGGTTTCGAGCTCCTGGCTGTTCATCATGAAGCCGCCGTCGCCGCACACGGCCATGACGCGCCGGCCGGGATGGAGCAGGGCCGCCATCATCGCCGAGGGCAGGCCAGCGCCCATGGTCGCCAGCGCATTGTCGAGCAGCAGCGTGTTGGCCATGCGCGTGCGGTAGTTCCGCGCGAACCAGATCTTGTACATGCCGTTGTCGAGGGCGAGGATGCCGTCGGCCGGCATGACCTCGCGCACGTCGTGCACCAGGCGTTGCGGCGTGAAGCGGTCCTCGGTCGCGCGCGCGGCGATCCGGTTCAGGATGCCCTCGCGCAAGGGCAGCAGCGCGCCGGCATTAGGCAGCTTGCCCTCCAGCCGGTCGGCCAGCAGGCGCAACGAAGCGCCGAGGTCGCCGACCACCTCGGCCTGCGGGAAATAGACCTGCTCGACATGCGCCGGCAGGTAGCCGACATGGACCACCTTCGGCCCGGTCGCCCCCATGATGAAGGGCGGTTTCTCGACCGTGTCGTGGCCGACCGTGACGATGAGATCGGCGCGCTCGATGGCCTCGTGCACGT
>MKRV01000207.1 GCA_001897995.1 Alphaproteobacteria bacterium 65-37
CGATGGATAGGCGACGACCGTCAGGACCAGGCAGACGAGTGCGACAGCTCCCGCAAGCCACGCCTCCGAGTTGCGTGCGTTGGGCCGAAAGGTTGCGGCGAGAACGCTACCGACGAACGGCAGGACGATGAGAATTGTCAGCAGCACGTCACTGTTCATGGGCCTGGCGATACGTGGGTGAGTAGCGGTTGATCGGTATTGGCGGTGGTTTTGGTGGTGGAATTGGTGGTCGGGCGCGGCTTACTGGTCGAAGAGCTCTTGGCAGCGCAAGGTTATCAATCAATGGCGTAGCATTGAACCCGCCAAAACGTCTCGATCGGCGATATGCAGCACTTCCTGGGCCACGCTGCCGAGCAAGAGCTGGGCGACACCGGCCCGGCCGTGAGTACCGACAACAATGAGATCCGCCGAGACCTCTTGCCCAGCAGAGAAAATGACGTGCGCGGCATGGGCTTCATCGAGCTTCAACAACCCGTCCGGTTGCCCTCGCCGTCGTCGCCAATCCCCCGGCGACACGACCGAAGCAAGCCCCCATCCAGCGATGTTCGTCGTCTCGAGGCCTTTGAACTCACCAAGACCGCCGCGAGGCCAAAAGAAAGGGCCTGCGGGGACAGGCCCTTTCCCTCCCGTGGGAATGGGCCCGTGGGAGTGGGCCCGTGGGAGTGGGCCCGTGGGAGTGGGCCCGTGGGAGTGGGACTGACCGGCAGTAGATGGGGGTGAGTGGTGGTGGTGATGCCGGCCTGAGGGGTCAATGCGGTCCGCGATGCTCGGTTGCAGCGGCATGCGCTTATTCAGCGACGTACCGGGTTTCGAGGGACCCGGCTTCGAGGACCGGGATGTCCGATGCTCAATGCTGGTTCTCCCATGGAGCATGCAACGGTCGCGCATCGTGCGCGTTCGACAGCCAGAAGAGATTGACCAGAAGAGATCGGATCGCGACGACGACGCCGTGCCGATTGTCGCAGAAGCGGCTCTTCGAGGCCGGATCAATTGACTCGCTGTCGGTCACGGGGAAGATGCGGCGCGCATACGCTCGAGGATCGCGGGGCCCGCTCCGGAGAAGAGCGGACCCCCACCCGAGTACGGCCGATCCTCGGGCGGCTTCAGTTCCGCGGGGGCGAAGACTGAAGCACTGAGCAACCAATGGTCTCGGCGGCCATTGGTTGCTCAGCCGCGCAGAAACCAAGGTTGCGAAGCCAACTCAAAAAAAGCGCGCCGATCTGAACGGCGTTTGCAGCAGGTCGCTGCCCTCGATGACCTCGATGCGGACGGTCCTGCGCAACATGCGGGCACTATCCATCAGCACGATGACTTATCGTCATTGAGCTCGGTCAACTTCGCGTACAATTGGCACCGCCCTCATGTCAGTATCGGACGAATGCCGCCGATCACTAAACTCGGCCTGACCAGGGACAACCTGTTGAGACTCCACATCTAGCCCGCATGTCGCCGGAGATGGGCCAACAGCAATGCGTTGACCTTGTCGGGCACCTGGTCCGCCGCGTAGTGGCCGACGCCTGCCAGCACTTCGAAATAATACGGGGCCTCTATGAATTCGCCCGTTCCTTCGGCCGCCACACGTCCCACCGTGTCGTCGGCATCTCCCCAAATGTAGAGTGTCGGTACCTTGATCGGGCCAAGCGGCTGGCGCGGGCCGCTCGATCGATACCAGGCGAGCGCCGCCTCGAGCGCGGCCTCGTTGCCCAAGACGGACATATGCGCGTCGGTCGCCGCCTCGGGCATACCCTGACGCATGTGGCGCGAGCGCAACCATTCGCAATTGTTGGCCAGCAGCTTCGGAACGGCGTCCGGCTCGAGAAAGGCCTTGTGATGTCCCGATCGCCGCTTCTGCTCACCGTCGGGCAACGCCAGCGCGCGCAGGAACGAGGCCGGATGCGGCCGCGACAACATGGAGAGCGAGCGAAGTCGCTCGGGATATCGCGCGGCGATGATCCAGGAGAGGCTGCCGCCCCAATCATGGCCGACCAGATGAAACCGCCGGCTGCCCTGTCCTGCTGCGGCGACGATGTCGAGAGCGTCGCCCACCAAGCGGTCTATATGGTAGGCATCGAGATCCTTCGGATCAGGGCGAGCGCCGGGCGAATAGCCGCGCTGGTTGGGGGCGATCGCGAAATAGCCCGCGTCGGCCAGGGCGGGAACCTGGCGGTCCCAGAAATGCCGGGACACACCGAAGCCGTGAAGAAGCAGGACCGGCGCCCCGTCAGGCGAGCCCGCCAGAGAACAATCGAATTCCAGGCCAGGCGCCGTCTTGATCTTTCGGACGTCCATTCGCGCTTCCTCCTGCTCGCAACTATTCAGTGCCTAGCCAGCCATGGCTCCTCAGTCCTGCGCCGCATCAGACAAGCGCCTGGAACGACAGGGTGATCATGCAGACCTGTACGCTCCTTCCAACCACGAAGTGAGCTCCATAGAGATCCCGGTGCATGCAGCCGCAGCGGCCTTCGCCGCACTGTAGGTGCGGCGGCGTCAGCCGGAAAAGCTCGGCTCATCGACCAGCCGCAGCTATATTCACGCGTACTTGCGACGAGAGGTCATTCGTGCAGCGTGGTCATTTCGACGACCTTTTGGCGTTCCTGGCCGTGGCTCGCGAGCGCAGCTTCACCAAGGCGGCCGCCAAGCTCGGCGTGTCTCAATCCGCGTTGAGCCACACGATGCGCGAGCTCGAGGCACGTCTCGGCGTGCGGCTTCTGACACGCACGACACGAAGCGTGTCTCCGACAGAAGCCGGCCAACGTCTGCTGCAATCCCTGGGGCCGCGCTTCGATGAAATCGGCCAGGAGCTCGAAGCGCTCAGCGAGCTTCGCGAGAAGCCCGTCGGCACGATCCGGATTACCGCCGTCGACTACGTCGCCGATGAGATTCTTTGGCCGAAACTCGTGCCGTTCCTGCGGAAATATCCCGACATCAAGGTCGAGATCGTCGTCGATTACGGACTTACCGACATCGTCGCCCAGCGCTTCGATGCCGGTGTCCGCAGCGGCGAGCAGGTCGCCAAGGACATGATTGCGGTTCGGATCAGCCCGGATCAGCGCATGGCCGTGGTCGCGTCGCCCTCCTATCTCAAGGGCCGGAACACGCCCAGGAGGCCGCAGGAGCTCGTCGAGCATCAGTGCATCAATTTGCGGCTGCCGACCCATGGCGGCCTCTATTCCTGGGAATTCGAGAAGCACGGCCGCGAGCTGCGTGTCCGGGTCGACGGACAGCTGATCTTCAACGGAACCAACCAGATGCTCACGGCCGCCCTGGCCGGCTACGGCTTCGCCTATGTTCCCGAACCGCTGGTACGGCCGCATGTCGCCAAGGGCAAATTGCGCGCCGTACTGGAGGATTGGTGTCCGCCGTTCACGGGCTACCACCTCTATTACCCAAGCCGACGCCAGTCCTCGGCGGCATTCGCGCTGCTCGTCGAGGCACTACGCCATCGAGCTTAGCTACTTCTTGTACTGGTCCTCGCTGACCTGCTCGAGCCATTCGACGTTCTTGCCCTCGACGCTTTCCTGAAGGGCGATATGGCTCATCGTCGTGTCGGCGGCGGCCCCGTGCCAATGCTTGACGTTCGGGGGAATCCACACGACGTCGCCCTGCCTGATTTCGCGGCGTTCGCCGTTCCATTGAACGATCCAGCCCGTGCCGGATGTCACGATGAGCGTTTGACCGGCCGGATGGCTATGCCATGCCGTACGTGCGCCGGGCTGGAACGTGACATGGCCGCCATTGGCATGACGACCATTGTCTGCCGGGAAAAGCCCGTCGACGCTCACCGACCCCGTAAAGTAACGGTCCGATCCCTTGGTCTGCTGGCGCGCGGCGGCGGAGCTCACCTCTATATTCTGCGCCAACGCACTGCCGGCCGAGAGGAGCGCCGCCGAGGCCGCCGTTGCAATGATCCTGTTCATGGTGCTTTCCCTGGTTCAGTTGGCGTTCTTCAGGCGATCGAAACTCCAAACGAAGTCGTTCTTCGCCTGTGAATTGTGGCAGCTCTGGCAGCGTGCGAGGTCTTCGCCCGACTTCACGGTCTTCTCGGGCGTGAACCACTGGAATTCCCATTCACCGGTGCGGTTGGCGTCCGAGCGGCCGCTCCCCCACCCCGTGCGCTTTTCCATGACGACATAGCGAAAGAGCCGGCCATCCCTGAAATCGACCAGCGTCAAGACAGCCCCGCTCGGGATCGGCCGTCCCGCTTTGACGGCCTCGACCGTCTCGCGATTGGCGTACAGTTCCTCGACGATGTTGCCGCGCGTGACCGTGCCGTAATGAACGCCGCGCTCGAACCCTTCGGGAAACCGTATGCCGTTGGTCTCTGCACGAGAGGTCGTTGCGACCATGCCGCCCAGGGCCACGAGCGCCAGGGCAGCGACAGACGGGGTCACCCTGGTCATCTGGCGGCCCGCTTCTCGATCACATCCTTGACGATCGGCAATGCCGTAAAGACATTGGGCCAGCCCGTGTAGAAGGCAAGATGGGTCAATACCTCGCCGACTTCGACTCGCGTCAGGCCATTATCCATGGCGCGATTGAGATGGTACGGAATCTGCGCAACCTGGCCTGACGCGACCAGCGCACTGACGGTAACGAGGCTGCGATCCCGTGGCGCAAGGTCGGGCCTCAGCCAAAGGTCCTTGAACAGAACGTCGGTCGTGTTCTGGACGACTCCAGGCGCGATTGCGCCAAACTGCTCGCTGACGCGTGCCGAGCGGGCCGCCTCCCCCGCCTCGTCGAGAGGAAGGGGTTGGGGAGAGGCCGGAGGAAGCTGGCCGGCATCGACCTTGTATGCTGCGAACACCGGCTTTGCCGCCGCGACCGCAGCCATGGCATTCGACCATCCCGCGTAGAAAGCAAGATGCGTGATGAGCTCGGCGACTTCCTTCGGCTCGAGACCATTGTCGAGGGCGCGCGCAATCTCATCTCCAAGATCGACCGATTGATTGCGTGTAATCAAGACGGCCAAGGTCGCGATGCTGCGGTCACGGGCAGCGAGGCCCGGACGCTTCCACAGTTCCGCGACGGTCGACGTGGCGAATTTCCCGAGACCCGGGGCGACAGCTCTCAGGTCATCCAGGGCCGGCCCGGTTTTGGGCATCGACGGTCCGCTCGTTCCCTGAGCGCAGACCATCGAGTTTGCAAGAATTGACAGCATCGTCAGCGTAGCGACAAGCTTCACAACGACCTCCTAAACAGGATTCGGGCTCGACCACGACGGCAACGCAGCCGAAAGCGCACAGGCGCCAAGGGCCGCAAGCGCGCTCAGGGCGAATGCACCACCGAGGCCGATCTGTCCCGCGGCGAGACCGAGCAACGGCGTTCCAAAGCCCAGCGCCACATCGAGAAAGGCCGTGTATGCAGCCATGGCGAGGCCGCGGCTCTCCGGTGGCGCCCGCTTGACGGCTTCGACGCCCAATCCCGGATACACGAGCGCATAGCCCAAACCCGTGAGGGCTGCTCCGGCAAGCGCCACCGCGAGAGAGGGCGCGAACGCGATGAGCGAAAGCCCCACCGCCTCGACGAGCATGCTTGCCGTCGCCACGCGCGCCCCTCCCATTCGGTCGGGTCGATCGCCGAAGACGAGGCGTGCCAGGATGAAGAAGCCTGCGAACAAGGTGTAGGCGAGCCAACCGAAGCCGAAGCCGCGTTGCCCATGGAGCAAGACGACGAACGCCGTGATCGCGCCGAAACCGACACTGCCGAGCGCCGCGGCAGTCCCCGGCAACCAGACGGCCCCCATCACCTTCCAAAAGGCCGGGCGGACAGTCGAAAGGGGATCCACACCTTTGAGCGGCACTGCCGCCAGCAGTGTCAGGAGCGGCAGTATGGCCGTCGCTTGCGCAATCGCCTCGAAACCGAAAGCGCCATACAGCGCCGAGCCGATCGGCGCGCCGACAGCAAACGCTCCGAACATCGCAGCGCCAATCCAGGCAATGACCTTGCCGGTGCGTTCCGGGCCGACCAAGGACAGGCCCCAGCTCACGCCCCCTGTGATGATCGCGCTTTCCGCGCAGCCCAGAAGCGTGCGGCCGGCAATGAGGATCGCGACGGACGCATTCGGCGAGGTCTTGAAGGCGATGGACAGAAGATAGAGGAGCCCTGAGGCAGCCGCTCCAACGAGACCCAGGACGACCGCCTGCTTTGCGCCGCGCCGGTCGCAATAGGTGCCCACCCAGGGGCGCGAAATCAGCGCTGCCGCAAATTGGCTGCCCGTGACGAGGCCCACCAGGAAAGTGCCCAAGCCCAAGTCGTCGTGAACGTGCAGCGGCAACACCGGCAACGCGACGCCGATCACCAGGAAACCGACGAACACCACGCCCATGATCGGCAGCAGCGCACCCGCGCTTTCTGGTGCCGTCGCGGAGCCAGCGGCAATTGTCGCGCTGTTCCTCAAGAGGGGTCTCGGTCGTCGCCGTTCACAAGAGCCAATCTAAGGGCCCGGGCGATTTGCGATTAGGCGCCATAATGCGCATGGACTTATGAGGCATTCTCATGAATGCCTCGACCGTGGCAGCCAGGATTTCGGCATGCGCGATCCCGGCGGACGCCTGGAGCGACCGGGATGGAGGAGCAGCCGACCAACAGCTCCCGGCGATGCAAGACCCGAGGATCGAGCGATGCGCCCTACAGACGATAGTTGAGGGTCATTGTATGGCGCTGGCGTGAAAAACCGATCGCTTACCGACTCCGATGCCGGCAGGCCGCCCCCCGCCCTTCGAGCCCTATCGAAGCAGCCTCAGAGGCACTTGAGCGCTTCCGAAGCTGCAATGAAGCGATAGGATTCCCTGACCGTCCCATTCTCGCGCAGGCTTGCGCGGCGGCGGTCGGCCTCGGCGCGATCTTCAGCGGAAATGTCGCCATCGTGCGCCCTCAGCCAGTCGCGATACTCGGCTTCGGCTTCCTTGATCGGCGTGCTGGATTTTGCCGCCCGCGCCGTCATCGCTTCGGTAAGGTGAACGGGACGCAAGGCGCGCTGAGGATTGATTTCGGTGCGCTTGTCGTTGCCGCCGATCGTCAGGTCGGCATCCGACGTGCGGCCGGTCGAGCTGTACACCAACGTGGTCGCGAGGCGGTCCAGCGCGGTGTCCACTTCCTTGTTCCGATGAACCACGTCACGCGCCGGCCTTCCGGGGAGGGCAAGGCGCGTTATGCCTCGATCGTTGATGGCATCGAGTACGTCTCGATGGTCGCCCCTGACGAGATGCTCCCGGCGCGACGGCCAGAAATCGTAGGCGGCGTGGGTTCCCCACCATTGCCCGACATGAATGGCGTATATCTCCGGGTAGATCTTCCGCGCCGACCTTCGTTCAGGCTTGCAGTCGTAGAACAACGCACAAGCGACCTGGATAAGGTGTGTGGCGCCGATCCCTCCCAGCGGCTCATAGACCAGCACGCCGAATCGGTCATGCACGTTCCAATCTGGAAAGACGTCGGATGCCGATGCCGGCTTGGCAGCTATTTCGACATCGAACATCTTTGAAGCGAGGAGATCGGCGACATGCATGGCCGATGCTCTTAGGCAAAGTCACCGCTCCTATCAAACAACGGATTTCGCCGTTTTCGACGGTGGCGCGATCGGTATCTACCGCGTTCGCAAGTCACTCCTGCCTCCCCATTCAAAAGCTGCGGAGTGAACAAGATGAAAGAGGGTCAGACGGCCTGTAAGCCGGGTTCTGTCCTCGCCCGAGGGCGATGGATGGCCATTCCTCTGGGATGCCCGTTACCGAGCACCTCACGCGACCGACCCGGGCGACGACGCGGAAACGCCGCTGCCGGTTGCCC
>MKRV01000208.1 GCA_001897995.1 Alphaproteobacteria bacterium 65-37
ACGAAGCGGGCGTGCTGGTCCGATCGCCTGGAACGAAGAGGTGAAAAAGGGAAGGAGAGGAAACGATGAAATCGAGGATACCAAGACGAGCAGTCCTTTTGACGGCATGCCTGCTGCCCGCCGGGGCGGCGTTGGCGCAGACCTATCCGACGCAAACGGCACGCATCATCGTCCCCTACCAGGCCGGGCAGGGAACAGACGTGGTGGCGAGGTACGTCGCTGAAGAACTGACCAAGTCGATGGGACAGACCTTCTACGTCGAGAACAAGCCCGGAGCCGGTGGCAATATCGGCGCCGAAGCGGGCGCCCGTGCCGCGCCCGACGGCTACACGCTGACGATGGGAACGAATGCCACGCACGGCATGAACGAGTTCCTGTATCCGTCCACGGGCTTCAGTGCCGAGAAGGATTTCGTGCCGATCATTCTTGTCGGCATGCTGCCGATGGTGATCGCAGCCAACCCGACATTCGCGGCGAATTCCGTCCAGGAGATGGTCGCCGCCGCCCGGGCCAAGCCCGACAAGATCGACGTCGCCTTGCCGAGCACGACGGCCCGGATCGTCTTCGAGCTGTTGAAGGAACGCACCGGCGCGCCGCTGTTCGGCGTCCCCTACAAGGGGTCGGCGACGGCCATGACGGAAGTGATGGGCGGGCAGGTGCCGCTTATCGTCGATACCATCACCGCGCTGCGCAGCCACCTCGAGGCCGGCAAGCTGAAGGCGCTCGGGATAACGACCCTGAAGCCGAGCGACCTGCTGGCTGGCGTGAAACCGGTGGCCGAGCAGGGAGTGCCCGGTTTCGAGACGACGGCCTGGCTCGCCCTCTACGTGCCGCAGGGGACGCCGTCATCAGTTGTCGGTCGTCTGAATGCCGAAGTGGCGAGAATCCTGGCTCTTCCCGAGATGCGCCAGCGCCTGCTGAAGCTCGGTTTTGAGCCGGGTGGCGGCACGCCCAGTGAGTTGGCGGCTTTCGGCAGCCGCGAGCGCGACAAATGGGGGCCCGTCATCAAGGCCGCCGGCCTTCGGGGAGATTGAGTCTCCGGGGGATTGAGGTCCCGAGGAATACTGCCTGCAGACCGATGGCAAGGAGGAACATGTCCGGCGATCCGAAGACCGAGACCAGCCACGGTCCTAATGATGTGGCGGCCGACGGGGTGTTGCGCCATTTCGCCAGCAGCCATGTTCGAACAATCGTGCGCTTGCACGGGGCCGCCGGTCCGGGCAGTTTTGCCCGGACATGACCGTACTTTCCTCCCAGATCGACACCCGATCCGACATCTTCAAGCGCAATGCCGAGGCGATGCGCGCGCAGCTCGACGACCTGCGCCGGCGCACCGATCAGGTCCGCCTGGGAGGCGGCGAGGAATCGCGCAAGCGCCATGTCGCCCGCGGCAAGCTCCTGCCACGTGAGCGGGTGCGGGCGCTGCTCGATCCCGGCTCGCCGTTCCTGGAGCTTTCGCCGCTGGCGGCGATGGGTATGTATGACAACGAATCGCCCGGGGCGAGCGTGATCACCGGCATCGGCCGGGTGAGCGGCGTCGAATGCGTGATCGTCTGCAACGACGCCACGGTGAAGGGCGGCACCTATTATCCGATGACGGTAAAGAAGCACCTCCGCGCCCAGGAAGTGGCGATGGAGAACCGGCTTCCCTGCATCTACATGGTCGATTCCGGCGGCGCCAACCTGCCGCAATGGCCCGAGGTCTTCCCGGACAAGACCCATTTCGGCCGCATCTTCTACAACCAGGCCAACATGTCGGCGCAGGGCATCCCGCAGATCGCCGTCGTGATGGGCTCCTGCACCGCAGGCGGCGCCTACGTGCCGGCGATGAGCGACGAGACCATCATCGTGCGCAAGCAGGGGACGATCTTCCTGGCCGGTCCGCCGCTGGTGAAGGCGGCGATCGGCGAGGTGGTGAGCGCCGAGGATCTCGGCGGTGCCGACGTCCATGCCCGCACCTCGGGCGTCGCCGACCATTACGCCCAGAACGACAGCCACGCCCTCGGCATGGCGCGGCGCATTGTGGCCAATCTCAACTGGAAGAAAAATCCGTCGGCCTCGCTGCTGCCGCCACGCGATCCGCTCTATGCCGCCGACGAGCTCTACGGCGTCGTGCCACCCGACAGCCGCACCCCCTACGACATGCGCGAGGTCATCGCCCGCCTGGTCGACGGCAGCGAGCTCGACGAATTCAAGCACCTTTACGGCACGACCTTGGTGACCGGCTTTGCCCGCATCTGGGGCTATCCGATCGGCATCGTCGCCAACAACGGGATCCTGTTCAACGAGTCGGCGCTGAAGGCGGCGCACTTCATCGAGCTTTGCGGCCAGCGTGGCATTCCGCTGCTCTTCCTGCAGAACATCACGGGCTTCATGGTCGGCCGCAAGTACGAGGCAGGCGGCATCGCGCGCGACGGCGCCAAGATGGTGACCGCGGTCTCGACCGTGAACGTGCCGAAGTTCACGGTGATCGTCGGCGGCAGCTACGGCGCCGGCAACTACGGCATGTGCGGCCGCGCCTACAGCCCGCGCTTCCTCTGGATGTGGCCGTCGGCACGTATCTCGGTGATGGGCGGCGAGCAGGCCGCCAGCGTGCTCGCCACGGTGCGTCGCGACAATATCGAGGCCAAGGGCGGTGCCTGGTCGAAGGACGAGGAAGAGGCGTTCAAGCAGCCGATCCGCGACCAGTATGAGCGCGAGGGCCATCCTTACTACGCCACGGCGCGCATCTGGGACGACGGCATTCTCGATCCCGCCGATACGCGCATGGCGCTGGCGCTCGGCCTGTCGGCGGCGATGAACCAGCCAATCGGGGCGACCAAGTTCGGCGTCTTCCGGATGTGATGCGGACGATGACGACTTCCATTCTGAGCAAGGTCGAGCAGGGGGTGGCGACGCTTACCCTCAATCGGCCCAAGGAGATGAACTCCTTCGACGGCGATACGGCGCGGCTGATCATCGACACGGTCGAGGCTTTCGGCGCCGACGAGAACGTGCGCGTGCTGGTGGTCGCGGGCGAGGGGCCGGCCTTCTCGGCCGGCGGCGACTTCAACTGGGTGCTGACCTGGCCCGGGCTCGACGCCATCACCCGCAAGGTGGGCGCCGATGCGATGATGGGCGCGGTGCAGGCGATCTATGATTTCCCCAAGCCGTCGATCGCGCGTGTGCATGGCGCGGCGGTAGGCGGCGGGGTCGGCGTGATGCTGGCCTGCGACTATGCCGTGGCCTCGACCACGGCGCGCTTCGGCCTGACTTCGGCGCGCAACGGCCTGCTGGCCGGCATCGCCATTCCGGTGCTGATCCAGGCGGTCGGACCGCGCAAGGCGCGCCAGCTCCTGATGCATGGCGGGATCTTCGACGCCGCGACTGCGCTCGACATCGGCCTGGTCGACCGGGTGGTCGATGCTGCGGCGCTCGACGCGGCGATTGCGGAACTCGCCGACGACTTGAAGCGCGGTGCGCCGTCGGTACAGACCCTGGTGAAGGAGCTCATCACCGAGATCGACGGCATGACGCACGATAGCCAGGTCGCCGAGCTGATCGGCGAGCATGTCGCCGCGCAATGCACGACCGTGGACGCGATCGAGGGCATGAGCGCCTTCCTGAACAAGCGCAAGCCGAGGTGGGCCGCCTGATGTTTTCCAAGATCCTGATCGCCAACCGCGGCGAGATCGCCTGCCGCGTCATCAAGACCGCGCGTCGTCTCGGCATCAAGACGGTGGCCGTCTACTCCGACGCCGATCGCAATGCCCGCCATGTCGCGATGGCCGACGAGGCCGTGCATATCGGCGCGTCGGCGGCGCGCGAGAGCTACCTCGTCGCCGACAAGATCATCGACGCGGCCAAGCGCACCGGCGCGCAGGCGGTGCATCCAGGCTACGGCTTCCTCTCGGAGAATGCCGGCTTCGCCGAAGCCTGCGCCAACGCCGGCATCGTCTTCATCGGGCCGCCGCCCGCCGCGATCCGCGCCATGGGCTCCAAGAGCGAGGCCAAGAAGATCATGGAGAAGGCCAAGGTGCCGCTGGTGCCGGGCTACCATGGTGACGACCAGTCTCCCGAGCTGCTGGCCAAGGAGGCGGGGCGCATCGGCTTTCCGGTCCTGATCAAGGCCTCGGCCGGCGGCGGCGGCAAGGGCATGCGTGTGGTCGAAAGTGCGGACAAGTTCGCTGACGCCCTGGCCGGCGCCAAGCGCGAGGCCAAGGCTGCTTTCGCCGACGATCATGTGCTGGTCGAGAAGTACCTGACCCGGCCGCGCCATATCGAGATCCAGGTCTTCGCCGACAGCCAGGGCGGCTGCCTCTACCTCTTCGAGCGCGACTGCTCGATCCAGCGGCGGCACCAGAAGGTGATCGAGGAGGCGCCGGCGCCCAACATGGATCCGGCGCGGCGCAAGGCGATGGGCGAGGCGGCGGTCGCTGCGGCCCGCGCCATCGGTTACCAGGGGGCCGGCACGGTCGAGTTCATCGCCGACCAGGACGGCACTTTCTTCTTCATGGAGATGAACACCCGCCTGCAGGTCGAGCATCCGGTGACCGAAGCCATTACCGGACAGGATCTGGTCGAATGGCAGCTCGTGGTCGCGGCGGGCGGGAAGATGCCGCTCGGCCAGGATCAGCTCACGATCGACGGCCATGCGGTCGAGGTCCGGCTTTATGCCGAGGATCCGGCGCGCAACTTCCTGCCGTCGACAGGTACCCTGGTGCATCTCAAGCTGCCGGAAGAGGACGCACATGTGCGCGTCGATACCGGCGTGCGCCAGGGCGATACCGTGACACCGTTTTATGACCCGATGATCGCCAAGGTGATCGTGCACGATCGCGACCGTGCTTCGGCGATGCGCCGCATGGCGACCCTGATGGGGGAGACCGAAGTGGTGGGTGTCGCGACCAATGCCGCGCTCTTGAAGGCGCTGTGTTCCCATCCCGCTTTCGTCGGCGGCGAGGTCGATACCGGCTTCATCGAGCGCCATCGTGCAACCCTGTTCGCCAAGGCGACACCGGCCGGCGATCGCGCCTTCGCCACGGCGACCCTGGCACGCCTGGTCGAATGGCAGGAGACACGGAAGATCAACGGCGATCCCTGGTCGCCGTGGAACGACCACAACAGCTTCCGGCTGCTCGAAGAAGGGCACGACGAAGTGCGCTGGAGCGACGGTGACCGCGACGTGGCGGTTATTGCGCGGCATCATCGCGACGGCCATCTGCGGCTCGACCTGCCCGGCGGGGCGCAGGAGGCTCGAGTGCAACGCACGGCCGACGGTCGGCTGGCGGTCGGCCTCGGCGGCGCCACTTTCGTCGCCACCGTGGTGCGCCGGCAGGCCAACGACGGCGGCTTCGACTACACGGTGTTCGCCGACGGCGAGTCGCGCCGGCTGAGGCTGGTCGATCCGCTCGACGTGACGCAGTACGAGGCGACGGCATCGGCCGAGACGGCCGTCCGCGCGCCGCTGCCCGGCAAGATCATCGACCTGCGCGTGAAGGCAGGCGACACGGTGAGCAAGGGCCAGCCGCTGCTCGTGCTCGAAGCCATGAAGATGGAACACACGCTCGCCGCCCCGGCCGACGGCAAGGTGAAGAGCGTGCGCTATGCGGTGGGCGAGCAAGTGACGGAAGGCGCCGAGCTGGTCGAGTTCGAATGACCGCGCTGCTGGGCGGCTGGCGTCTCGAAAGCTGGTCGCTGGTCTATGGAGACGACCGCCCGCCCGAATATCCGATGGGCGCCGACGCAAGGGGCTACATCCTCTACACGCCGGGCGGCCAGGTGAGCGCCACTATCATGCGTGCCGACAGCAGTGCCTGCTTCGCCTATGCCGGCCGCTACGAGATCGCCGACGACATAGTGTTTCATTCCATCGAGCTGTCGACCGATCCGAAACTGGTCGGCATCCGCTCCAGCCGGCACATCCACCTGGACGGCAACCGGCTCACCCTCTCGGGGCCTGACTTCGCCGCCGCCACCGGTCGCACGCAGCAGATCGTGTGGCAACGGGCCTGAGCCCAGCGACCTCGAGCAAGCGGTCCGTGCCGGGAACGATGCGTGGAAGCGGCCTGCCTTGCTTCCGCCCGGTCGGCGGCGTATAGAGCGCGCCATGTTCAATCGTCACGCCTTCGGACGAATGCGTCCCACCCGCCTGCAGGAGATCGGCCAGGAGGGGTAGCGGCTTGCCATAGCCGTGCGCGTGTATGCGTCGGACCCGGAACCCTCCCTGGCTCAGTGGAGGGTTTTTTGTTGGGTGCCGACGACCCACGCAGGCCCGGGAGGGCATCATGGCGAAGGCATTGATCACCAGCGCATTGCCGTACATCAACGGCGTGAAGCATCTCGGCAATCTGGCAGGCTCGCTGTTGCCGGCCGACATACAGGCGCGCTATCGCCGCCAGATCGGCGACGAGACACTGTTCATCTGCGCCACCGACGAGCATGGCACGCCGGCCGAACTGGCGGCCGCCGCCGCGGGGCTCGACGTCGCGGATTATTGCCGGCGTCAGCATGCGATCCAGGCTGACATCTATTGCCGGCTGAACCTTTCCTTTGACCATTTCGGCCGGTCGTCGTCGCCCGCGAACCATGCGCTGACGCAGCACTTCTTCGAATGCCTCGATCGCAATGGCCTGATCGAGGAGCGGATCCTGGATCAGGTGTTCTCGCCGGTCGACGGCCGGTTCCTGCCGGATCGCTACGTCGTGGGAACCTGCCCTCACTGTGGCTTCGCCGAAGCGCGAGGCGATCAGTGCGAGAACTGCACGCGGCCGCTCGATCCCGTCGACCTGCGCGATCCGAAGTCGGCCTTGTCCGGCAGTCGCGACCTCGAGATTCGGCCGAGCCGGCATCTCTTCCTGCGCCAGTCGGTTCTCACCGATCGGCTCGCCGGTTGGCTCGACAATCGCTCGGGCTGGCCGCCACTGGTGGCCTCGATTGCGCGTGCCTGGCTGGCCGACGGGATCGAGGACCGCTGCATCACGCGCGACCTGTCATGGGGCGTGCCGGTGCCGCGCAAGGGCTTCGAAGACAAGGTCTTCTATGTCTGGTTCGATGCGCCGATCGCCTACATCGCCGCGACGCAGGACTGGGCGGCGCTCCAGGGCCGGCCGGAGGCCTGGCGGGACTGGTGGTGGGAGGCCGCCGATGTCGACTACACGCAGTTCCTCGCCAAGGACAATGTGCCCTTCCACGCCGTCAGCTTTCCCTGCACCCTGATCGGCTCGGGCGAACCCTGGAAATCCGTCGATGTCATCAAGGGCGTCAACTGGCTGACCTACGAGGGCGGCAAGTTCTCGACCAGCCGAGGGCGGGGAGTCTTCCTCGATCAGGCGCTGGATCTGCTGCCGGCCGACTATTGGCGCTGGTGGCTGGCGGCCAACGCACCGGAGCCGAGCGACACCGATTTCTCCTTCGCGCGATTTGCCACCGACGTGAATCACGACCTCGCCGATACGTTCGGCAACCTGGTCAACCGTGTTCTGACCTTCGTCGACCGGCACTATGACGGCGTCGTGCCGGCCGGCGCAGCGGCGGGGGAGCGGGAAGAGCAATTGCAGGCCGAGCTTGCGCGACGGCTCGCGACCGTGCGGGCGCATCACGACGTCCGCCAGCTGAGGCGGGCCGCCGACGCGGTACGGTCGATCTGGCATCTCGCCAATGGCTATCTCGCGGCCGAAGCGCCCTGGACGCGGGTCGCGAGCGATCCGTCGCGGGCCGCGCTGGTGACCCGGACTGCCGTCAATCTGGTCGACGTCTCCGCCGCGGTGGCCTGGTCGTTCATTCCCGACGCGGCCCGGAAGGTGCGTGTCGCGTTGGGGCAAGAGACTGACCGGGGCACCAACGTGCCGGCCTGGCCGAGCCCGGCGCTCGATGGCGTCGAAGCCGGGCGGAAGATCCAGGCGCCGTCGATCCTGTTCGGCAAGCTGTCGGCCGACTGGGTCGAAGCCCGGCGGCGGCAGTTCGCCGGATGCTGAACGACTACTTCTTCCCGCTGCTCAGCACGGCATTCAGGATGATGGCGCCGAAGGTCGCGGTGCCGATGCCGCCCATCGCGAAGTCGCCGAACTTCAGGGTGAAGTCGCCGGTGCCCAGCACCAGGGTGATGGCGGCGACCATGAGGTTGCGGCCGTCGGCGAAGTCGACCTTGTTGTCCACCCAGATCTTGGCGCCGGCGACGGCGATCAGGCCGAAGACCACGATGCTGACGCCACCCATCACCGGCAGAGGGATGGTATGGATCAGCGCGCCGAACTTGGGCGAGAAGCCCAGCACGATGGCAAAAACGGCCGCGATCACGAACAGCGCCGTCGAGTAGACGCGGGTCGCGGCCATGACGCCGATATTCTCGGCATAGGTCGTCACGCCCGTGCCGCCGACACTGCCCGAGACCATGGTGGCAACGCCGTCCCCTAGGAAGGCGCGGCCGAGATAGGGATCCATGTTGCGCCCGGTCATGGCGCCGACGGCGCGCAGATGGCCGAGATTCTCCGCCACCAAGATCAGCGCCACCGGTGCGATCAGGACGATCGCCTTGGCGTCGAAGACCGGCGCCATGAAGTTTGGGGCGCCGAACCAGGCGGCCTTGGCGAGGAGGTCGCCGCTGATCGGCTTGCCCCAGCCCAGGCCGTTGGTCAGCAGGGCATAGACGACTGACGCGAGGATCAGACCGACCAGCACCAGCAGGCGGCGGGTCATGCCGCTGGTGAAGATCGCGACCAGGGCGATGAGGACGAAGGTGATCGCCTGCATCCAGGCATCGAACGAGGTCGGCGCCATGTTCTTCACTGGCACTGCCGCGAGATTGAGCCCGATCACGGCGACGACGGCGCCGGTGACCACCGGCGGCATCAGCCGTTCGATCCAGGCGGCGCCGGCGCTCATCACGCCGAGGCCGATCAGGGCATAGACGGCGCCGCAGATCACGATGCCGCCCAGCGCCAGCGGGATGTTGGCGTTGGCACCCTGGCCGGCATAGCCGGTTGCGGCCGCGACCACCGAGATGAAGGCGAAGGACGAGCCGAGATAGCTCGGTACCTTGCCGCCCACCGCGAAGAAGAAGATCAGGGTACCGACGCCGCTCATCAGCACGGCGATATTGGGGTCGAACCCCATCAGCAGCGGGCCCAGGATGGTCGAGCCGAACATGGCGACGACGTGCTGGACGCCGAGCGCCGTGGTCTGCGGCCATGGCAAACGCTCGTCCGGCGCGACGACGACGCCGTCGGCCGCCTGCTTCTCTTTCCAGGTGAACATGCCGCTCTCCCCCGAGTGTTGCGCTGCTCACCTCATCCCTAACGCTCCCCTGGCGCGCAGGGGAGCGGAAAGAGGAAGTTATCCTCGACGATCGGCGATCAGGATCGCGCGGAGATCAGACGACGACCTTGCGGTAGAGGTGCCAGGTCGCGTGGCCGAGGACAGGCAGGATGATGGCGAGCCCGACCAGCAGCGGGATCGTTCCCACCACCAGGCCGGCGGCCACGATCAGGCCCCACAGCAGCATCGGGCCGGGGTTGGCGCGGACTGCGCGGACCGATGTGGCAATCGCGGTGCCGACACCGACATTGCGGTCGAGCAGCAGCGGGAAGGACACGACGCCGATCACCAGGACGGCCAGCGCGAACAGGAAGCCGACGCCGATGCCGACCACGGTCATCGTCCAGCCTTCCGGCGTGGTCAGCGCGTCGCGGGCGAAGGCCACGGTCGAGACCGGCGCATCCGGTCCCAGGGTCACGGTGTAGAGGAAGTTGGCTGCGAACAGCCACACGCAGAAGATCGCCAGCAGCAGCAGGCCCATCACCATGATCGACCCGATCGCCGGCGACCGGACCACGGCAAAGGCATCGGTCCAGCGGACCTCGAGTCCCTGTTCGCGGCGGCGGCTGATCTCGTAGAGCCCGACACCGAACAGCGGCGCGATCAGCGCGAAGCCGGCGATCAGGGGGAAGACCAGTGCGATCATGCCGTAGTCGAAGGCCATGCGGGAGATCACCAGCCCGGCCAGCGGATAGAGCAGGCAAAGGAAGACGACGTCGGTACGAGCCGCACCGAAATCGCGCCAGCCGGCCGACAGCGCGTCGCGGATATCGGTGGCCGTGATCTTGCGCACCGTGGGGGGCCCGGCGGCGCGATCCTCCCAGGTGCCTTCCATGGTATGGGCGGCCGATTCGAAGGCCTGGCCGGTCTGTTTGATATGATCCCAGCCCCACTCGAGGGGGTTCCGAATGTGGTTCTGAGTCGCCATGACTGCCTCCTTGCGAACGGTCGTTCCAAGGTCGCGGGCCGATCATGATCATCGGTGATCACGACAGCACGCGATCTACCACTGGAGGAAGTCTACGCCTGTTGGCGGCCCGAGTCGCCCCCTCGATGGGGGTGATGCTGCAGGTGCACAGTGGCCGCCCTGAGAGGAGGCTCTCAGGGCGGCGCGCCGTCTCGCTATTGCGAGAACTTGAGGTACTGGGCCACGAAATCGCAGCCGACGCTCTTGGCGTAGGCATCGATCAGCTTCTTGGTGATCGGGCCTGGGATCTTGCCGTCGGCAACGGGAGCGCCGTTGAAGCTCTTCACCGGCAGGATGCACAGGCTAGTCGAGGTCAGGAACATCTCCTCGGCATTGGCGGCATCGAACATGTCGATGTCGCCCGGGGTGCAGGCGATGCCGAGCTGCTTGGCCATGTCGATGGTCATCTGCCGGCTGACGCCCGGCAGGACATAGCGCTCGGACGGCGTGAAGAGCTGGCCCTCGCGCACGATGAAGATATTGGAGCCCAGCCCTTCGGCCAGGTTGCCGTGCTCGTCGAGCAGGATCGCCCAGGCGTCGGGGTTCAGCGCCTTCACCGGCTTCTCGGCCATGATCATGTTGAGATAATTGTGCGTCTTGGCGCGCGGCGACAGCATCGACGGCGCGGTGCGGCGCACTGTCGTGGTCATGACGTCGGCTCCGGTGCGGTAGAGCTTGCCGCGCGCCTTGAGCGGCAACGGCAGCACTTCGATCACCACGTTGGGGCCGGTATGGTCCCAGCCCTCGTCACCCACTGCATCGACGCCGCGGCTGACCCGCTGGCCGACCCACCAGTCGCCCACGGCCCCGCGCAGATGCTCGTTGCGCGCCACGACCTCCTCGCTGTGCGCCACCATCTCCTTGGGGCCGATGCCGGGATCGATCTGCAGGTAACGCAGCGAACGGTAGAAGCGGTCGATATGCTCCTTCATGCGGAAGGGCGCGCCCTCGAAAGTGCGCGTCATGTCGAAGGCGCCATCGCCGTATTTCCAGCTGCGGTCGCGGAAGGGGATCATGACCTGGTTCTCCGGCATGAACTGGCCGTTGAACCAGGCGATACGCTGATTGCTGAGCTGCTGTGCCACGTTTTCCTCCATACTCACTTTGACGACTGGGATGCTTTGAGGCGGGACGTCTTGAGGCGAAGCCCCAGGGCCTTGCTGGCGGCTTTCGTCTTGCTGCTGCCCTTGGCCTTGTTCTTGCTCCGCGATGCACTGACGGCGGGTGCGGCGAGAGGAACGATATTGCCGGCCGCATCGGCGAGGTCGGCAACATAGGTCAGGGTCTTGTGAACATCGTTCTCGATTTCGCGGCGGGCCGCAACGCTGTCGCGGGCGGCCAGGGCCTCGATGACACGCAGCCGCCGCGCCGGGCCGCCGGCGCTGGCGATGAACTCTGGATAGAGCAGGTTCATGTAAGGACCGGTCTGCAGCCACAGGCCTTCGATGACGCGCAGCAGGGTCGGCTGGCCCGAGAGGGCATAGACCGCGAAATGGAAGGCACGCACGTTCTCCCGGTCGCCGACCT
Organism: Alphaproteobacteria bacterium 65-37; assembly: GCA_001897995.1. Classification (GTDB taxonomy): domain Bacteria; phylum Pseudomonadota; class Alphaproteobacteria; order Reyranellales; family Reyranellaceae; genus Reyranella. Next base: position 11,789 of record MKRV01000208.1, read on the forward strand.
CGTCGCCACGACGGCGATGCGCGAGGATCTCGCGGGCGATGCGGCGCAGCTCGGCGACCTGTGCCTTGGTGGCGACCTCGGCGGCCTTGGCGGCCGCAAGACCTTCGAGGGCGGTGCGGATATCGCGCAGCTCCAGTGCCTTCGCCCGGGTCATCAGCGGCACACGTACCGAGCGGCTGGGCTGCATCTCGAAAGCGCCTTCCGCCACGAGACGTCGCAAGGCTTCGCGCACCGGCGTCAGGCTGACGCCGAGCGCGCCGGCGATGGTGCGAAATGTGAGCTTCTCTCCCGGCACGAACCGTCCGGCCGTCAGCGCAACGCGCAGCGAATCGTAAACCTGCTTGCGCAGCGACCTATCTGCCGGAACACTCGTGCCAGTTCGCACCATGATGCGGACCATAGCCGAAATAGTCAAAATTTGTGATCACAAAAATGCATTGCTGGCGCGAGGAGCCGTCGCTAGGCTTGGATACAGTCGTCATCGGGTAAGTATCGTTTTCGTCGGGTGAGGGGCATGCCGAGCTACGCCAAGTCGATCGCGCTCTACGAGCGCTCCCGCAAGCATATGGCCGGCGGCGTCAGCAGCAACGTCCGCTATGCCAGCGTGCCGGTGCCGCTGTTCTTCGCGCGCGGCGAGGGCGCGCGCCTGCACGACGTCGACGGCAACGTCCATATCGACTACGTGCTGGGCAACGGCCCGGCGATCCTGGGGCACGCACCGAAGCCGGTGATCGACGCCGTGGCGGCTTCGCTCGCCGAGGGGCAGGTGTTCGCCGCCCAGCATCCGCGCGAGGCCGAGCTGGCGGAGCGCCTGACGCGCCTGCTGCCCGGCGCCGAGGTCGTGCGCTTCGCGACCTCCGGCACGGAAGCGGTGCTGATGGCGATGCGACTCGCCCGCGGCTTCACCGGCCGGACCAAGATCCTGAAGTTCGAGGGCCACTATCACGGCTGGAGCGACCAGGCCTTCATCAGCACCAAGCCGTCGGCCAACGAGGCGGGACCGA
>MKRV01000209.1 GCA_001897995.1 Alphaproteobacteria bacterium 65-37
TTCATCGTTAATTTCTTGAATTCCAGCCACAATTCGGCCTATATTTCTGCAGGCTTGGTCCATTTTTCGGGCCGCCCGGTCCCCTCCGGGTTCCAGCCTAGTTGTTTTGATGAAGCCATATTTAGGAGTGGTCCGCCCATGTCGGACGAGCGTCGTATACCTGTGCCCAATTCCCCTGTTCCGAATCCCCTTCTGCAAACCCGTCCAGCCACCCTGCTGACGGCGGTCGGCCTCTGCCTGCTGGTCATGCTGATGCAGTTCGCGCCGGAAGTTCGCGCTTCGGGTGCCCGCCTGACGTCGGTAGTCGCAGGCAGCGCGCGATAGCGCGCGCGTCTTTGCCCGAACTGCGCCCTTGAAGGGGCGCTTGTGAAAGCGCTCGGGAACGCGCATCTAGAGGCCAAGGTTGCGCGTGCCCATGACAGCAGAACATGACCAAGCCCTGCCGGTCGGCACGCGACTGGGCGATTATCGCCTGGATGCGGTGATCGGCCATGGCGGCTTCGGCATCACCTATCGCGCCTTCGACACGCAGCTCGCCAAGTTCGTCGCGATCAAGGAGTACCTGCCGGTCGAGTTCGCCATGCGCCGGCCGGACGGCCAGGTCGTGCCGCGCGGCGGTCGCTTCGCCGACGACTTCACCTGGGGTCGCGAGCGTTTCCTCGACGAGGCGCGGGCGCTGGCGCGCTTTCGCCATGTCCATATCGTGCCGGTGCTGCGCTACTTCGAGGCCAACGGCACGGCCTACACCGTCATGGAATTCGAGGACGGCAGCAGCGTGGCCCAGCTGCTGCGCCAGCCTCATCGCACCTTGCAGCCCGACGAGGTGCGCCGTCTCGCGGACGGCCTGCTGGCCGGCCTCGGTGCGGTGCATGCGCAAGGCTTCCTGCATCGCGACATCAAGCCGTCGAACATCATCGTGCGCCGGGACGGCATGCCGATCCTGATCGACTTCGGTGCGGCACGGCAGGCGATGGGCGGCCGCACGCGCACCCTCACCGGCGTGCTGACACCGCAATACGCACCGATCGAGCAGTACGCCCTCGAGGGCAAGCAGGGCCCCTGGAGCGACATCTATTCGGCCGCTGCCGTGCTGCATCATGCGATCACCGGGGCGCCGCCGCCCGATGCCGCGAGCCGGGTCGGCACCGATCCCTATAAACCGCTGGCGACGAGTTACGCCGATCGTTTCGACGCCAATCTGCTGGCAGCCGTCGATCGCGGCCTTACCTTCGCGCCCGATCAACGGCCGCAGACGGTCGAGGCCTGGCGCGTCCTGTTTGGTGCTGCACTCCCCGTCGCGGAAGACGCGCCGACCGAGCGGCTGGCCTCCACGCCGTCGATGGCGCCGTCAGTCGCTCCCTCGGGAGCGCCTGCAGGCGCGCCGCGGCTGGGCGGTGTGAGCCGCGACAACGCCGATCACATGCCGCTGCCCAGCGCGCCGACAACGAACGGGCCGGCGGAGCGGCGGCCGCGGCTTGGCCTCTGGCTCACCTTGATCTTCGTGGCCTTGGCGGCCGCTGCCGTCTGGCGGTTCCAGCCGCAGCTGCGCGAGCAAGTTGCCGGCCCGCCCAAGGTCGATACGCCCACAGTCGTGACTGACACGGCCTCACCGACGCCGACACCAACACCTGCGCCCGCTCCCCCGACGTCACCGCCCGCGACGACACCTACGACTCCGGCACCGCCCGCTCCCACGCAGCCCAGTGCAGCGCAAAAGGCTCTGGTCGAGCAGGCGCAGCGCGCCGCTGCAGAAGCCCGCGCGACCTTCGAGCGCGCCGACGAGGTCGCCAAGGCGGCGCGCGCCATGGCGGGCGAAGCGCGCATCGTGGCGGCGCGCGCGGCGCGGCCGGATCTCGAGAACAGCGAGCGCATCAGCTACGACGGTGGCGCGAGCTACCTCGGCCAGGTCGCCAACGCCAAGCGTCAGGGGCTGGGTGTCGCCGAGCTCGCCAACGGCGAGCGCCAGGCGGGCGACTGGGTCGACGACCGCATGGCCGGACTCGGCACGGTGCGGCTGGCCGACGACACGCGCTACTCGGGCCAGTGGCGCGAGGGCCAGTCGACCGGACTGGGCGTGCGCGAAAGGCCCGGCAAGGAGCGGGCCGAGGGTCGTTTCGTCGGTGGCCGCCTCGAGGGCCTGGCCGTGCGCCGGACGCTCGGCGATCCCAGCACCGTGCAGGGCGGCGAGTTTCATGGCGACGTGCTCGACGGGCCGGGGATCGAGCGGGTCGGCGAGCGCGAGCGCTACGAAGGCGCCTTCCGTGGCGGCAAGCGCAATGGCTACGGCCAGGTCACCGACGCCGCCGGCAAGATGCAACTCGGGCGATGGGCCGACGGAAAGCTAGTGGAATCAGCGCCTTAGTTGCGATGGCATGGAAGTTGCGCCCCGCGGGGTGCAACAGCTCTCCAGCCATCGCCGTGACGAAGCCACTGTCCGTCCTGCTCATCGATGACAATCCCACCCGCGCCGAAATCGTCGAGGCGGGACTGCGGGATGCCGGCTACGTCCTGCTGGAGCGGCTCGACGGCACTTACGATCTTTCTGCACGTGTCAGCGCATTGAAGCCCGATATCATCGTCGTCAGCATCGACAGCCCCAGTCGCGACGCCATCGAGGATCTGCGCCGCACCACCGAACGCCAGCCGCGGCCGATCGCGTTGTTTGCCGATCGCTCCGATCCGGCAACGATTGCCGCAGCGATGGAGGCCGGCGTTTCCGCTTATGTCGTGAAGGGCTTGGCGAAGGACAGAGTGCAGCCGGTTGTCGACGTCGCGGTCGCTCACTTCAATCGCTATCACGTCCTGCGCGAAGAGCTGGATCGCGCCCGCCTGTCGCTGGTCGAACGCAAGACGGTCGATCGCGCCAAAGGGTTGCTGATGGAGCAGAAGGGCATCGGCGAAGACGCGGCTTACAAGCTGCTGCGCAAGCTTGCCATGGAACAGAACAAGCGGATCGGCGAAGTGGCGCAGGACATCCTGACCTACGCCAAGGCGCTGAAGCCCTGAGGCAGCGGACCTGCCTGAGGAGCGGTCATGCTGCACATGCGAGCATCAATGCGCCTGTTACACCGTGTCGATAGGCACCCAATAAGCCCCAGATAATGGATAGAAGGCGCTTGGCACGCTTCCTGCTGCACTGCAGGAGCGGCGAGCCAATGGCGGTTCGCTTCTAGGACAACGTCGTCCTCTGCAGTCGGCATGTGCCGGCTGATGTGACGTCCTTTGTCCTGGAGCCGCGTGCCGTGATTCATCTCGAGCGACCAAGAGTGACGGTGGGGTTCATCCCCCTGATCGATTGCGCGCCTGTCTTGTTCGCCGAGGTCCTGGGCCTGTACGAACGTCACGGTCTCGACGTCGACCTGCGTCGCGAGGTCTCCTGGTCGAACATTCGTGACAAGGTCGCGCTCGGGCTGCTCGACGCGGCCCACATGCTGTCGCCGATGCCGCTGGCCACCACGCTCGGCATCGACAGCGTCAACGTGCCGATGATCGCGGCCATGACCCTGCACCTCAACGGCAACTCGATCACGTTGTCCAACGCACTTTGGCGAGAGATCGAAGAAGCTGCTCCCGACCTTGTCGGCGAACGATTGGCAACGAGCGGCCCGCTCGATGCACGGGCGCTGGCGGCAGCAATTGCCCGGCGCCGCGAGCTCGGCAAGCCGATCGTCACGCTCGCATCGGTCTTTACCTTCTCGTCGCATAATCACTTGCTGCGCCTGTGGCTCGCTTCGGGCGGCATCGATCCGGACCGCGACGTGCGGCTCACCGTCGTGCCGCCACCGCACATGGTCGCACATCTCTCCGGCGGCACGATCGACGGCTATTGCGTCGGTGAGCCGTGGAACCAGCAATCGGCAATGCTGGGCCTCGGCCGCATCGCGGCGACCAGCCGACAGCTCTGGGATTCGATGCCCGAAAAGGTTCTGGGCACCACCGAAACCTGGGCGCAGCGCAATCCCAAGACTCTGATCGCGCTGGTGAAGGCAATCGTCGAAGCGGGCGCCTGGCTCGACGAGCCGGCCAATCGGCCCGAGGCGGCGCGTGTGCTGGCAAGCCCGCGCTATCTCAACGTGCCCGCCGAGGTGATCGCGCGGTCTCTCAGCTTGCCGGACTTCCATGTCTTTCATCGTCAGCTCGCCAACTTTCCGTGGCGCAGCCATGCCGACTGGTATCTGGCGCAGATGGTGCGCTGGGGGCAGGTGGCGCCACGTGACGATCTTCGCGCCGTCGCCGACCGGGTGTTCCGCAGCGACGTCTATCGCGCCGCCGCCAGCGAACTCGGCCTGCCGTGCCCGCTCAGCGACCGGAAGGTCGAAGGCGCACATGGTGATCCATGGATACTGCCCACCAATGGCGCACCCGTCGCCATGGGCCCTGATCGGTTTCTCGATGGATCGATATTCGATCCCGAGGCCGACAACAGGACATCAACGACCTTCAAGCAGCAGGAGAGCAACCATGGCGACTAGGGGTGGCCGCACGGGCGGTTTGGGACGGCGTGGGTTCGTCAGGAATGTGGGCGGGCTGACGGCGACGGCAGCCTTGATGAGTGCGGCGCGGGCCGCCTTCCCGGGGGGTGCTTTTGCGCAAGCCGCAGGACCTGAGACCAACAAGGTCACCTTGGGCTTCATCGCGCTCACCGACTCCTCCCCGCTGATCGTGGCCAAAGAAAAGAAGCTGTTCGACAAGTACGGCATCACCGACGCCAACATTGCCAAGCAGGCCTCGTGGGGCACAACGCGCGACAATATCGTGCTGGGATCGGGGTCCGGTGGCATCGATGGCGCGCATATCCTGACGCCCAAGCCCTATCAGATCACGCTCGGCCTCACGACACCGGAGAACAAGCCGGTGCCGATGTACATCCTGTCGCGATTGAACACGAATGGTCAGGCGATCTCCGTCGCCAAAGACCTGATGGCGACAGGTGCCAAGCTCGACTGCTCACCGCTCAAGGAGGCCTTCGCCAAGATGAAGGCCGGCGGCAAAGATCCGAAATGCGCCATGACCTTCCGCGGCGGCACACACGATCTGTGGATCCGCTATTGGCTGGCCGCTGGCGGTGTCGATCCCGAGAAGGACGTCTCGACCATTGTCGTTCCACCGCCGCAGATGGTGGCCAACATGAAGGTCGGCAGCATGGAGGCCTTCTGCGTCGGCGAGCCGTGGAACGAGCAGCTCGTCAATCAGGGCATCGGCTACTCCGCCTGTACGACCGGCGACCTCTGGAAGAACCATCCCGAGAAGAGCTTCGGCCTGCGCGCCGACTGGGTCGACAAGCACCCGAAAGCAGCGCTCGCCGTGCTGCAGGCCGTGCTCGAAGCCGCACAATGGTGCGACAAGCTCGAGAACGCCAAGGAGCTGTCCGAGATCGTCGGCAAGCGCCAGTGGTTCAACTGCCCACCGGCCGACATAATCAATCGCATCGAAGGCAAGGTGAACTACGGCGACGGCCGCAAGACCGACAATCGCGACCTGTCGATGAAGTTCTGGCGCGACCACGCGTCATATCCGTTCCAGAGCCACGAGCTGTGGTTCCTCACCGAGAACCAGCGCTGGGGCATGATGGCTGCCGACCTCGATACCAAGGCGGTGATCGCCAAGGTCAATCGCGAAGACCTGTGGCGCGAGGCGGCCAAGGCGATCGGCGTGGCGGCGACGGACATGCCGGCAGGGTCGTCGCGCGGCAAGGAGACCTTCTTTGACGGCAAGGTCTTCGATCCGGCCGATCCTGCGGGCTATCTCGCCAGTCTCCAGATCAAGAAGGTGGCGTGATGCCGGCCGTTTCCAAAACCGCCACCCTGTCGCCGGCCGCGGCCGTTCCGGTGCCCGGCGCCTCGGCCGAGATCGTGGCCTTTCGCCCCCCGGTGCGACCGGCACTCGAGCGGGCCGGCGAAATCGTCCGACACCTCGCGGGTGTCATCCTGCCGCCGCTGATCGTGATCGCGCTCAGCCTGTTCGTCTGGCAATTGCTCTGCTCGGAGCCGGGCGCGCGCCTGCCGCCGCCGACCAAGGTCGTGGCCGATGCCTGGGACTTCATCGTCGATCCCTTCTACGACAATGGCGGCATCGACAAGGGCGCCTTCTGGCAGATCTCCAAGAGCCTGGGCCGTGTCGCGATCGGCTTCAGCTTCGCCGCGGTGGTCGGCATCGCACTGGGCGTGCTGATCGGCCAGAGCACCTGGGCGATGCGCGGCCTCGACCCGATCTTCCAGGTGTTACGCACCGTGCCGCCACTCGCCTGGCTGCCACTGTCGCTGGCGGGCTTCCGCCACGCTGATCCATCGGCCCTGTTCGTGATCTTCATCACGTCGATCTGGCCGATCATCATCAACACCTCGGTGGGCGTGCGGAACATCCCGCAGGACTATCGCAACGTCGCCGCCGTGATCCGCCTTTCCTGGTGGGAGGTGTTCTGGAAGATCACCCTGCCGGCCTCAGTGCCTTACATCTTCACCGGCCTTCGCATCGGCGTCGGCTTGAGCTGGCTTGCCATCGTGGCGGCCGAGATGCTGATCGGCGGCGTCGGCATCGGCTTCTTCATCTGGGACGCGTGGAACAGCTCGCGCATCTCCGACATCATCGTGGCGCTGGTCTATATCGGCATCGTCGGCTTCCTGCTCGACAAGCTGATCGCCCTGATCGGGCACTTCGTCAGCCACGGCGTCGCGGCGCAGTAGGAGGACCGGCCATGACCCAGCCCTATCTCAAATTCGAACAGATCGGCATGCGCTTCCGGCGCCGCCAGGTTTCCACCGAAGTGCTGCGCGACATCGACCTCACGATCGCCAAGGGCGAGTTCGTCTCGCTGATCGGCCATTCCGGCTGCGGCAAGTCGACCCTGCTCAACATCCTGGGTGGCCTGCTGCAATCGACGACCGGCGAGGTCTTCCTCGAAGGCAAGGTGGTCGACACGCCCGGCCCCGACCGCGCCATCGTCTTCCAGAACCATTCGCTGCTGCCCTGGCTCACCGTCTACGGCAACGTCGCCATCGCCGTGGATAAGGTGTTCGGGTCGACCAAGAGCAGAACGGAGCGCCACGGCTGGGTCATGCACAATCTCGAGCTGGTCCAGATGGCGCAGGCGAAGGACAAGCGTCCGCACGAGATCTCCGGCGGCATGAAGCAGAGGGTCGGCATCGCCCGCGCGCTCGCCATGCAGCCCAAGGTGCTGCTGATGGACGAGCCGTTCGGCGCACTCGACGCCCTGACGCGGGCCCATCTGCAGGACAGCGTCATGGAGATCCACGCACGGCTCGGCAACACGGTGATGATGATCACCCACGATGTCGACGAGGCCGTTCTGCTGTCGGATCGCGTGGTGATGATGACCAACGGCCCGTCGGCGACGATCGGCGAAGTGCTCGCGATCGATCTGCCGCGTCCGCGCCGCCGGCTGGAACTCGCAACCGACGCCGAGTATGCGCGCTGCCGGGCGGCGATCCTGGGCTTCCTCTATGCGCGGCATCGCGTGCCGGCGCGGGCGGCGGCGTGAGAGCGACATGAGCGACTTCGACGACCAGCAGAAGCAGTGGCTGCAGGGCTTCGTCAGCGGTCTGGAAGCGCGCAAGGCGGCCGACCGGTTGGCGAACCGGCCGGCCGGCACCGCCGCGGCGGTCGGCCAGGCAATCGGCCCGGATGCCTTGCAGCAGATGGCGCAGGACCGCGCCGTTGCGGCGGGCGGCAAGCTGGTCGCCGAGGAGACGGCCAAGCGCACGCGCCATCCGCTCGATCGCTGGGACGAAGTCGTGGCCCGTGCTGACGCCGGCCAGTTCCCCAAGGGCAGCGACGTCTTTCTCACCAAGTATCACGGCCTGTTCTATGTCGCGCCGGCGCAGGACTCCTTCATGTGCCGCCTGCGCATTCCCAACGGCATCCTCAATGCCTGGCAGATGCGCGGCCTGGCCGAAACCGCCGAAGCCTTCGGTGGCGGCTATGCCGACGTGACGACACGGGCCAACCTTCAGATTCGCGAAATCCCCGCCCATCACGCCGTCGATCTTCTGCTGGCGGTGCAGGATCTCGGCCTGACCGCGCGCGGCTCGGGGGCCGACAATATCCGCAACATCACGGGCAGCCCGACTGCCGGCATCGATCGTCAGGAACTCTACGACACGCGGCCGCTCTGCCGCGCCATGCATCACTACATCCTCAATCACCGCGAGATGTACGGCCTGCCGCGCAAGTTCAACATCGCCTTCGACGGCGGCGGCCGGGTGCCCGTGCTGGAGGACACCAACGACATCGGCTTCGTCGCGGCCGAGGTCACCGGCGGTGAGGGCTTCGCGCCGGGTGTCTACTTTCGCCTGCAACTGGGCGGCATCACGGGCCATCGCGACTTCGCCTTCGATACGGAAATCCTGCTGAAGCCCGAGGAGTGCGTGCCGGTCGCCGGCGCCGTGGTGCGGGCCTTCGCCAACCACGGCGATCGCACCAACCGCCAGAAGGCGCGCTTGAAATATGTGCTCGACCGAATGGGACGCGAAGCCTTCATCGTAGAAGTGGAGAAGGAGCATGGCAGCAGGCTGCGCCGTGCTGCCGGCGCCGAGGTGGCGCCGCGCGCGCTCGCCGACAAGCACGGCCATATCGGCGTGCATGGCCAGAGGCAGGCGGGGCTCAACTATCTCGGGGTGGTTCTGCCGGTCGGCCGGCTGACGACGATGCAGATGCGCGGCCTCGCCGAGGTCGCCGAGCGCTTCGGCAGCGGCACCTTGCGGCTCACCGTCTGGCAGAACCTGCTGATCTCGGATGTCGCCGACCGCGACGTCGGCGTCTCCATCGCCGCCCTGCAAGCGCTCGGCCTCGCCGTCGAGGCAAGTGCCTTACGACGGGGGCTGGTGGCCTGCACCGGCAATGCCGGTTGCAAGTTCGCGGCCTCCAACACCAAGGGCCATGCCCTGAAGCTCGCCGACCATCTCGAAGCCCGGCTGGCAATCGACACGCCGATCAACATTCATCTCACTGGCTGTCACCATTCCTGCGCCCAGCATTATATCGGCGATATCGGCCTGATTGCCGTCAAGGTGGCGCGCGGCGAGGAGAGCGTCGAAGGTTACAACGTCTTCA
>MKRV01000210.1 GCA_001897995.1 Alphaproteobacteria bacterium 65-37
ATGTCATGGATGGCGGTCATTGGAATAGCTTACACGCTCGGCAATGAGTTTGGTCAATACAGGTGCCAGGAACAGCACCGCGAGCAGCCGCACCGTCTGCATCGCCATCACGAAGGAGACGTCGCAGTTGGTCGACGCGGCGATGATGGCAATGGAATCGACACCGCCCGGGCTGGTCGCGAGATAGGCGGTGAGCGGATCGACGCCGATGGTGACGACCATCAGCCACGCCACCACGCCGCAGAGCGCGATCAGGATGGCAGCGCAGGCGATGGCTCGCGGCAGCATCCGCGCCACGTAGAGCAGCAAGGGCCGCGTGAACCGGAGGCCGACATTCCAGCCGATGAAGGCAAAGCTCACGGCCAGCGCCCAGGGCGGCAGTTCGACCGTCATCCAGCCGACATGAGCGAGCACGATGCAGAGGACCAGCGGCACCAGCATGGCGCCCGCCGGGATGCGCAGGACACGGGCGATCAGCGGCCCCACGATCGCGACGACCAAGGTCTCGCCGAACGACAGCCAGTTGGCGTCGGGGAACCAGGCGATGGCGTCGCCACCATGGGGGGCCGTGACGCCGAACACCTTGGCCACCAGGGCGGCGACGCCCGCCACCATGACCACCCGCAGATACTGCATGAAGGCGACCAGGCGGATGTCGGCCCCGTAGGATTCGGACATCACTGTCATGACCGAGGCGGCGCCTGGGCTGATACCCCACAGCGCCGTCGTGCCGGGCATCATCTCCAGGCGCGTCATCGCCCAGCCCAGCAGAAGGCTGGCGCCGATGACGGCCAGCACGCCGACAGTAAAGAGCTGCCAGTGGGCCAGGATGTCACCGACGATCGACAGCGGCACCATGCGGGCGATCATGCAGCCGACGACGCCCTGGGCGAACACGAAAGCCGGCAGCGGCATGCGCGGCTTGCCGCCATTGGACGCGACGACGATGCCGGCGATCAGCGGCCCCAGCATCAACGGCGCCGGTGCATGCAGCCACAGGAGGACCGCGGCAATGCCGGCCGACAGCGCGATCAGCACCAGCCATTGCAGGGCCGGCGAAAGCCCGCTCAACCCTTTCGGGGATTCTTCGGGCTGCTCGGTCATCGTACTACTGGACGAACTCCTCCGCCTCGCCGTTCATCTTGCGGATGGTCTCCATCAGCTCCAGCGCGGCGGCGACCAGCCTTGCATCATCCGTGCCACGCATCACCAGCGAGACGCTCGGCTTGCCGTTGCGGAAGGCCGGGTAGGAGCCGATGTCGATATCCTCGTAGCGCTTCTGCAGCGCCCCCAGCGGCTCGGCGATGATGCCTTCGGGGAGGTTGGTGCGCACCGTGCGCGACAGGACGGGCGTGCCGCCGACCAGCCGATGCTTCATCGACTGGAACATCGCCTCGGCGACCTTGGGGATGCCGGCGAAAGTGAAGACGTTTTCCATCTGGAAGCCCGGCGCCACCGACACCGGATTGTCGACCAGCACGCCGCCATGCGGCACCCGCGCCATGCGCCGCCGCGCCGGCGTAAATAATGCCGGATCGCCGTAGTGGCGGGTCATGCGCGCCACCGCTTCGGGATGCTCGGAGATCCCCACGCCGAACGCCTTGGCGATGCAATCGGCGGTGATGTCGTCGTGGGTCGGACCGATGCCACCGGTGGTGAAGACATAATCGAACTTGCGCCGCACCTCGTTCACGGTGGCGACGACCGTCTCCTCGATGTCGGGAATGACCCGGCATTCCATCACCCGCACGCCGAGTGCACCGAGCTCGGTGGCGAGATACTGGATGTTGGAATCGCGGGTTCGCCCGCTCAGGATTTCGTTGCCGATCACGAGGATGCAGGCGGTGACGATCTTGGCCGGCTCGGACATTCTGGACTCGCGCGATTTTCCCCGTGGTTTCAGTAGATTAGCCGACACATCGGGAGGGGCCAAGCTGCAGCCACGGCCTTGTTACCGCCCGTATCGCATGCCAAATAAGGCGCATGACCAATTCCCGCGAATTCGTCGACGACAGCGACGACTATTGGCGGCGCGACGAGCGCACCATCAAGCTGCACGGGCCCGAGGGCTTCGAGGGCATGCGCCTGGCTGGCCGGCTGGCCGCCGAGACGCTCGACTTCATCACGCCCCATGTGCAGCCCGGCGTCACGACCGGGGAACTCGACAAGCTCTGCCACGACTACATTCTCGACCACAAGGCGATCCCCGCCCCGCTCAATTATCGCGGCTTTCCGAAGTCGATCTGCACCTCGATCAACCATGTGGTCTGCCACGGCATCCCGTCGGACAAGCGGCTGCAGAACGGCGACATCATCAACATCGACGTCACCGTGATCCTCGACGGCTGGTACGGCGACACCAGCCGCATGTTCTTTGCGGGCGACGTCAGCGTTAAGGCCAAGCGCCTGTGCGACGTCACCTACGAGGCGATGATGCGCGGCATCGCGGTGGTCAAGCCCGGCGCCCATGTCGGCGACATCGGCTATGCCATCCAGAGCTATGTCGAGGCACAGCGCTTCTCCGTGGTGCGCGATTTCTCGGGCCACGGGCTCGGCCGCATTTTCCACGACGCCCCGAACATCCTGCACTACGGCAAGAAGGGTACCGGTCCGGTGCTCAAGCCCGGCATGTTCTTCACCGTCGAGCCGATGGTGAATGCCGGCACCTGGCAGGTGAAGATCCTGAGCGACGGCTGGACGGCGGTGACGCGCGACAAGCAGCTCTCGGCGCAATACGAGCACTCGGTCGGCGTGACCGAGACCGGCGTGGAGTTCTTCACGCTCTCGCCGATGGGTCTCGCCAAGCCGCCCTATGACCTCACCGGCGCCAAGCCGGCCGAGGAAGCCCGCGCCGCCGCCACCGCCTGACGTCCGGGCCTTTCGTCAGGCCGTTTCAGCGACGGCGACCAGTTCGGCGATCGGTTCGCCCGTCAGCACCAGCTTCTGGATGCCGGGCGATGCGTCCGGCGACAGGGTGATGGTGCCGCGCAGGCGTCCGCGCAGGCAGGTCATGGTGAAGTGGCCGGCCAGGGCGTGGATCGGCTCGATCCTCTCCAGACGTCCATCGCCCAGACGCCTCTTGAGATCGGCGAGTTCGGCATTGCGAAAGCGCACCGGCGTGTCGAGCAGAAGGTTCACCGCCAGGACGGGCTCGGCCGTTTCGATGCGGCCCGCGCCATAGGCGGCAACGACCGCCTCCACCGCGCGAACGAGCACCGCCGAAGGCTTGGCCAACGCCGGCCGGTCGGCCGCCGCGTGCAGCATCTCCGCGACGCGCAAGGTGATTCGCGACATCGGCGCGTAGGTGCCATTGGCGAAGGCGAAGACGCCCCAGCCCCGCTGCGGCAGCATCAGCACGTGCGAGCCGTAGCCCGGCAGGCCGCCGGAATGATGCAGGCGCATGCCAAGCAGCCCGTCCGTCGAGTGCATCAGGCCATAGCCATAGGCACTGCCGACTGCGGTGCTGCCAGCGAGTGCCCGCCCCTCGACCGCTTCGGGCAGAAAGGGCGGCGCCGTCCAGAGTGCCAGCTCGCGGACACTGGAGCGGCGCACCGGGCCGATCTCGGCATCGTCGCGCGCCGGCCAGGCGCCGAGCAGGAAGGCGACATAGCGGGCATAGTCGGGCACCGTCGTCGCAAGGCCTCCCATGGCGCCCACCTCGCCATCGGGCTCGAGCCGCTCGCGCGACCAGGCCCCATCGTCCAGGCGATAGCCCCAGGCGAAGTCGTGACGGCTGGCCTCGAGCGCATCGAAGGTCGTGCGCGCCATGCCGAGCGGCTCCAGGAACGTGCGCCGCATGTAGGCCTGATAGGGCTCGCCACTGACATTGCTCAGGACACGGCCGAGCAGCGCATAGCCGAGATTGCTGTACTCGAAGGCGAGGCCGGGCGGCCGCGCGAAGAGCTGGCCGGTCGCCATCAGCTGGTCGAGCTCGGCCGGCGTCATGCCCAGCACCCGGTCGCCCCAGGGATCGTCGGTGACGAAGCCTGCGACATGGGTCAGCAGATCGCGCACGCTGACCGGCCGGCTGTCGAGCGTCGCCGGCCGCACTTTGGCGAACTGCGGCACGTACTCAGCGAGTGGCGCATCGAGCGCCAGGCGGCCCTGGTCGCGCAGCGACAGGATCGCGAGCGCCGTCATGTTCTTGGTCATCGAGGCGATGCGGAAGGCCGTCTCGCGGCCCACTGCCCGCTCGGCCTCGCGATCGGCGAGGCCGATGGTCGTCACATGGGCGAGCTGGCCGTCCTGGACGATGCCGGCGGCGAGGCCGGAAAGCTGTTCCTGCTGGGCAAAAGCCGCGTAGGCGGCGTCTATTTCGGCAAAGATCTTCGCTGACATCGGGGCACCATATCAGGCGCCGCGCCCCGGCTTCAGCCCGTTCTTGCCGCGTTTCCGCCGCGCTCGCAGTGGACGGTATCGGCATGGGGAAGGCAAAACGCTCGGCCACCGAATTGGGGCGCGAACCGGCGACGGACGACGGGGCCCTGGTCGCACTGCTGGCGGCTGGCCTTCGCCTTCAGACGTCGGACAATGTCTGGCGGGTCAGCGGCAACACCCTCCCCCATCGGCTTATGCTGCGTGACGCCGGCGGCACCTGGAATCGACTGGACCAGTGCTGGGATTTCACCGGCGAGGACCCGACCACCAGGCTGGTCGCCGCGATCGAAGCCGCGCCCACGCCGAGCGGCCACAATAGCGGCAACGCCGAGGCCCCCAAGCCGCACTATCATGGCCATCGCGGCCGCGTGCGCGAGCGCGTGCTCAAGACCGGCACGGAGCCGCTGGCCGACTACGAACTGCTGGAGCTGCTGCTCTTCTACTCGATCGAGCGCATCGACACCAAGCCGCTCGCCAAGCGGCTGCTGGAGCGCTTCGGCACGCTCGGCGACGTCTTCGCTGCCGAGCCGGGGCAACTGCGCGAGTTCGAGATCGACCAGCGAACCCTGGTCCACTTCAAGGCATTGCGCGAGGTCGGACGGCGGCTGGCCGAGCGCAAGGTCAAGGACATGCCCGTCCTCACCAACTGGCAGCAGCTGATCGACTACTGCCACGCCGCGCTGGCGCACGAGAAGACCGAGCAGTTCCGCATCCTCTTCCTCGACACCAAGAACGTGCTGATCGCCGACGAGGTGCAGCAGCGCGGCACCATCGACCACACCCCCGTCTATCCACGCGAGGTGGTGAAGCGGGCGCTGGCGCTGAATGCCGCCGCGCTGATCCTGGTGCACAACCATCCTACTCAGCCTTTCTAGATCACGCTCGATCACGCTTCTAACCGTTGAATCACTTGCATTTTGTGGCTTGTCTCAGGGTCTAGACGCATGGCAGATTGGGGGCGGTTTTGAGGGGGATCGGTCGCCGTTCTGACCCCAGTTGCCGACCCCAACTACCCGCCTGACGACCCCACTCGAGAGCCGATGGGAGAGCCTAGTGCCAAGTCTTACCGACGGAGAGATACGCCGCGCCCTGAAACAGGTAGAGTGGACTGGCAAACAGGTAAGCCTCGTCGATGGCGAGGGACACGGCACTGGCCGGCTCGTCTTGGTCATGAAGCCGATGCCCACTCGCGTTACGGCGGACTGGATGGCGCAGCAGTGGCGAGACCAAAAGCGGCTCAAGAAGAAGCTCGGCTCGTATCCGTCGATGTCGCTCGGCAAGGCTCGTGAAGTCTTCACTCGCGATTTCGCCGACATGATCCAGAAGGGTCGCAGCATCAAGATCGCCGGCGACACACGGCCCGGCACTGTAGCCGATCTCTTCGAGGCCTACGTCGCTCACCTAAAGGCGTCGGAAAAGTCCTCCTGGAAGGAAGCTGAGAAAGTCCTTAACAGAGTCGCCGATACGCTCGGCCGCAATCGATCAGCTCGGGACATCGAGCCGGACGAAATCACTGGTGTGATTCGGCCGATCTACGATCGCGGCAGGCGTTCGATGGCGGATCACGTCCGGAGCTACATCCGATCCGCGTATAGCTGGGGTCTGAAATCGGAGCACGATTATCGTGGAGTGTCGCAGCGGCGCTTCCGTCTTGTTTACAATCCCGCTGCCGGCATTCCCACGGAGCCCAAGAAAGTCGGGACGCGATGGCTTGATGAAGAGGAGTTCGTCCGCCTCTACCGCTGGCTCGAATGCCCTGACACGCCAGTTCACCCTCCTTACACGCGCGCCGTGCGCATTCTCATGCTCACGGGGCAGCGCGTCGAGGAGATCGCCCGTCTCCATGTCGACCAATGGGACGCCAAGGAGCGGATCATCGACTGGTCAAAAACCAAGAACGGCAAGCCGCATGCCATTCCGGTCCCTGAAGTCGCAAGGGAGCTGATCGAGTCCATCAAGCCCAATGCGCATGGCTGGTTTTTCCCTTCCGCGACGAACCCGACCAAGCCCGTCAGCCACGGCACGCTTTACGCGTTCATGTGGCGTCAGCGCGAGCGCGAGGTGATCCCCGTCGTGACCAATCGCGATTTGCGCAGAACCTGGAAGACGCTGGCTGGACAGGCTGGCCTGTCAAAGGAGCTGCGCGATCGGCTGCAGAACCACACGCTCCAGGATGTCAGTTCGAAGAGCTACGATCGCTGGAACTACATGCCGGAAAAGCGGGCCGCGATGAAGAAGTGGAATGCTTTCGTCCAGATGATGCTGAACAAGAAGTGGTCAAAGCCGGAAAAGGAGAAACGCATGCCGATCATCCGTAGCACCGCTGAAGAAGCGGCTCAGCGAGTGGACTGACAGTGATCAGCAGACGTCCCTGAGATGGCCGGGCAAAGAACGCTAATGCCCGCGGCCGCGGAGAACGGCAAGCGATGCTCCCGCTAGGGAGGCGCGGGTGTCGTCTCCAATCTGCAGGCCGAACCGAGAGGCAAGTCCCCGCATGTTCTCGGCCGCGTCGTAGGTTCAAATCGGGAGGGCGCAGCGATCAGAACTTGCGGACGCAAAAAAGCCGCCCGGTTAGGGCGGCTGTTCTGTCCAACTTGGCTTCGCAAGTTGAGATGGTTGCGGGGGCATGCAAGCGCGTTTGTTATAACTTCTGGCCTAGGAGACCTCCGACGGCCAGCGGCAAGATCGAGAATGGCCATAAGTTCGCCGCGTAGGATGGCGTGGCTCACCACGTCGTAGCCATAGCAGAGCCCACCGCCCGCCTTGCCCTTCTCCACCCGTCCGCGCAAACCTCGGTGGGTCTTGGCGGCAAGGTCTTTCAGGAACAAAGCGTTCATCGTGCCTTTGAGACCGACATGAAGTTCGGAGATTTCCCCTTCGGCCAGGGTGACGATTTGCACGCCGGCGAAACGGAGATGCTTGAACAGCGTCGCTACGTCGGCCTGAGCGAATGACGGATGCTGTTTTCGATGTCGAGGAACTTGCGCTTGAGGTTGCGGCGCTGAATCAATAGCGTCTGCGCCAACGATACGTCCAGTCCCGCAAAAAATTCCATTTTTCGTCTCCCGCGTTGCTTCTTCAACGCAGGCATATTCGCGCTATCGCCGTCCACAGGCGAGCCGCCAATAATAGCTGCCTCAACCGCCCCAGACCCTCCAAGCCCGATTACCGCGGCATTCCAATTCGAGCGTTCAAAGTCTATCCCGCGCTACGATATTTCTCTCCTCCGAAACCGTGCTGCGCCCGACAGCGGACCTGCAATTCCTCCGCACGCCGATTATTCAACACTGGTCAGTCAACGGCCGCCGAACCGTCGTGCGCCCGTTGCAAAACGTGCGCTCAGCCAGCGAGGCGGATGACAATCGGACGGCATTTTGTATGCCGCCCACCGCACGATTTACTGATTTGGGGATGTCGGTTTCACTTCCGCTCCTCACCCAATAGCGTCATTCTGACGGACATCTCGGCACCTCGCATTTGTGTCATCAACTGACTATCCGGCCGAGTATGCGAGCGGCGCGGTCGATCTCCTTTTCATTCCACGCTGCGAAGCCGAGAAACAATCCCTGCTCTTTTGATTTGTGAAAGAACAGGCTCGATAAGGGACGGGCCACAACAC
Organism: Alphaproteobacteria bacterium 65-37; assembly: GCA_001897995.1. Lineage (GTDB taxonomy): Bacteria > Pseudomonadota > Alphaproteobacteria > Reyranellales > Reyranellaceae > Reyranella. The sequence goes on from MKRV01000210.1 coordinate 7,997, forward strand.
CTGCATCAAGAAGCAGTGCCGATAGCTGATGGTCGTTCGACAAGGCACGGCATCGAGCCAAGAGTTGCATTCCGCCAGCCGGGACATCATTGGTAAGTCGACCGCCAGCTTCCGATTCAAGTGCCTGCAGCATTCTATCGCGCCGTCCTTTGTAGAGGCGAGTCATCCTGCGGACGTGGGCAAGGTAAGCCCCAGATAGTATGAACTCGGCCAGCGCATCCTGGATGGTGACGACCGCCAACAACCCCATATGGCGCTGAGCTAACTCGAAGGTCTCAACGAGATCTTTCGGGACAACGATGTAGCCGATCCGAATATGCTTCTCGCCGTCGCTTCTCCTGAACAGCGAGAGAAGTATCTGCGGCCCTATGCCAATGGTGAGGTGGTATCGGCAATGGCCATTTCGGAGCCAGGTGCGGGCGCCGACCCTCGGAGAATGTCCACCCGTGCCAACTGGGATGGCAGGAACTGGGTACTCAACGGACGGAAGATCTGGATCAGCAAGGCGGCTGAAGCGGAATTCACAATTGCAATGGCTGTGGCAAGCCGCGATGGCGCCAACGGCGGAATCACAGCCTTCTTGGTCGACAAGGGGACTCCGGGCTTCAATATTCTTCGTCGTATCCCGATGATTGGCGGTCAGTTCACGTACGAAATCGCCTTCGAGGATTGCAAGCTTCCGCCCGAAGCCGTGCTCGGCGGCGAAGGTCAAGGCTTTGCTCCGATGCAGAAGCGCCTGTCAGTCCGCCGCTTGCAGATGGGTTCTTGGTGCGTTGGGATCGCGCAGCGCGCACTCGATATCCTGATCGAGCATGCAAGCCAGCGAACGACGTTCGGCTCGCTGCTGGCACAGCGTCAGACAATTCAATGGTGGGCAGCTGATGCCGCCACAAAGATCCATGCCACGCGTCTCATGGTCTACGATGCCGCTCGCAAGGTTGACCAGGGGCGTGAAGCGCGCGCCGAGCTGTCGATGATCAAAGTCTATGCAAGTGAGATGGCGACCGAAGTGATCGACAAAGCAATGCAGACCCTGGGCGCGATGGGTATGACCAAGGAGATTCCCCTCTATCTCATGGCGGAGAAGATCCGCTGGATTCGAGTTGGCGAACCAAGTGGCCTGACTTGGCTGTTGGCTTGCATCTGCACGACACAAGAGGCACGGGGCTGCCATCTGCCTTAGCGGGCCTTCAGCTTGGCGTGACTGAGTTCGATGCTTCCATAGCCGGTCTCGGAGGCTGCCCGTTCGCGGCAACCGATGGAGCAGCAGGCAACATATGCACCGAGGACTTCGCTTTCATGTGTGAAGAAATGGGCATCTCCACTGGCCTCGACATTGAAAAGCTCATCGAAGCAGCCTGGATTGCCGAGGAAGTTGTTGGGCGCCCCCTGCCGGGCCATGTGATGCGCGGCGGGACATTGACGGCATCCCGATCGAGAAGCTCGGGGTATCGAGCAGCTTAACACTTCAAACGTACGATTCCTTGATATCGTTAGCATATCCGCATTGCTCCAGCCATGTCTGTCCTCGCAGCGAATTGATCCTTGTCGAACAACTGCGTTGATCCATACCAGTCCACTCGGGAGACCATGCCATGTTCAGGGGCGGCCTTCTCGCCGGTAAGCGCATTCTGGTGACCGGTGGCGGGTCCGGCCTCGGTGCGGCAATGGTGCGGCGCTTCATGGAACTCGGCGCGGAACTCTTCATCTGCGGCCGGCGTCGCGACACGCTTCACTCCGCCGCCGAGTCTATGGCGAAGGATACGGGAGGCAAGGTCACACCCGTGCTCTGCGACATCCGGGTTAGCGCCGCTGTCGACGAGATGATGAGTACGATCTGGGAAAGTGGCCCTTGTCCGTCCTCGTCAATAACGCGGCCGGCAACTTCATTGCCCAGACGCATCAGTTGTCTTTTGGGGCTGCCGACACGATCTTGGCCACGACTTTGCATGGTGCGCTGTACTGCACGTTAGCCGCGGGTCGACGTTGGATTGAGAACGCAGACAAAGGCGTGGTGCTGAGCATACTCTCGACATCGACGCGCACAGGCCGTGCTTTCACGGTCCCTTCGGCGATGTCAAAGTCGGCAGTACTCGCCATGACGCGTATTCTTGCGGTCGAGTGGGGACCACGCGGGGTACGAAGCGTCGCACTCGCCCCCGGTCCCTTTCCCATTCCCGGTGCTTGGGAACGTCTCTACCCCGCTGAGCGTGAGAGTGCTGCCAGTATTACAATGAAGAACCCGCTTTGTCGGGTTGGCAATCCAGAGGAACTTACCAACTTGGCCGCTTATCTGGTTTCGGACCAAGCCGGATATATCAACGGCGAGATGATCGCTATCGACGGTGGCCAGCATCTACGCACCTCCGGCGTCGAAGACCTCCTCACCTGGAGCGATCAGCAGTGGGCGGAGACTCGGGCGAACCGCGCGAAGCGCTCGTAGCTTCTCTCGAGCATCGCCTCGCTTGAGCAGGTGAAGCGGCACCCGCAGCCTGATGACACAGGAGCTCGAGTTTTCAGTAGGTCTACAAGACTGAGCATGATCGACAAAACAGGCGCGCCAATTATAGCGATGTCAGTGCATTGATAATTGATAGGTAGCTTGCTATCCATTATCCATGGAGAAGGGCAGGAAGATCGCCGCGCTGGATTTCGGATTCCGCGCGACGCGCATTTCACGGCGGCTGAGGCAACTCGTGGACAGTGAGCTTGCCGCTTACGGATTGACCGAGGCGACATGGCGGCCGCTTGCCTATGTCGGCCGGCTGGGCGCCGGCGTGCGGCAGAGCGAGCTTGCCGCGGCGCTCGGCCTCGAAGGCCCCTCGCTCGTGCGGCTGCTCGACAATCTCGAACGGCGGGGCCTGATCGAGCGGCGCGAGCACAAGAGCGACCGTCGCGTCCGCGGCATCTACCTCACCCCATCGGGGCGCGAGCTACAGCGCCGCGTGACCAGCATCAGCGACGGTGTCCAGCAGCGGCTGCTCGCCGCCGCGTCCCCGGCCGACCTCGCCGCCTGTGGGCGGCTGTTCAGCCTCATCGAAAAGGCGCTCGAACAGCCGTCGCGCGCCGCGAAGGTGGCCTGACATGGAGATCGCTTCGTCCGCTACCACTCCCTCCTCTTCCTCTCTCGCCTCGACGCCCTTGCGTTTCGCCATGGCGGACGGCGTGCAGATTGCCGCCGATGCCTGGGGCCGCCCGGACGATCCGCCGGCGCTGCTATTGCATGGCGGCGGACAGACCCGGCACGCGTGGAAGGGCACGGCGGCGGTGCTTGCCGGTCACGGCTATTACGCCGTTGCGGCCGATCTTCGCGGCCATGGCGAGAGTGGCTGGTCGCCCGATGGGCGCTATCCGATCGAGCGCTTCGCTGAGGATGTGCGGACGCTGGCCGCCGGCTTTGCGCGCAAGCCCGTGCTGATCGGCGCGTCGCTCGGCGGCATCGCCAGCCTGGTCGCCGCCGGCGAGGCGGCGCAGCCGATCGCCCGCGCGCTGGTTCTGGTCGACGTCACGCCGCGGGTCGATCCCGCCGGCGTCGATCGTATCCGCGGCTTCATGGCGGCGCGCATCGACGACGGCTTCGGGACGCTGGAAGAGGCCGCCGACGCCATCGCGCAATATCTGCCCCACCGGCCGCGGCCCAAGCGCCTCGACGGCCTGCGCAAGAACCTGCGGCTGGGCGACGACGGCCGTTTCCGCTGGCATTGGGATCCCGCCTTCGTGCGCGACGTCTCGCGGCGCACCGACAGCGACCGCGAGGTGCGGATGACCCGGGCGGCGCAGCGGCTGAACGCGCCGCTGCTGCTGGTGCGCGGTGGTTCGAGCGAGCTGGTGTCGGAAGAGATCGCGCGCGAGTTCGTGGCCAAGGTCCCGAACGCCCGCTACGTCGACGTGCATGGCGCCTCTCACATGGTGGCGGGCGACGTCAACGATCCCTTTACCGACCAGGTCGTGGCCTTTCTCGACAGCCTGCCGCAGCCCGGCCCATGACCGCCCAGGCCGCGCCGCGGCCGCGCGGCGTCGTACTGGCAGCCATCGCCTGCAGCGGCACGATGGCAATGCATATCTTCGTGCCGGCTCTGCCGGCCGTGGCGCGCGACTTCGGAACCAGCGCGGCGGCGGCGCAGCTCACCCTCACCGTCTATCTGGTCGGCATCGCCGGCGGCCAGCTCGTCTACGGGCCGCTGTCGGACCGCTTCGGCCGCCGCCCCGTGCTTCTCTTCTCGCTGGCGCGGTTCCTGGTGGCGAGCCTCGTGGGCGCGCTCGCGCCGGCGATCGATTGGCTGATCGCCGCCCGCGTGGTGCAGGCGCTGGGGGCGTGCGGCGGCCTGGTGCTGGGCCGCGCCATGGCGCGCGACGGCGCGAGCCCCGAACAGGCCGCGCGCCAACTCGCGCTGCTGGTCATGGTCATGACGGTGTCACCCGCCGTGGCGCCGCTGCTGGGCGGGCTGGTCGCCGAAGCGGTGGGTTGGCGCGGCATCTTCATGTTGCTCAGCCTCGCTGCGGCGGCGTTGCTCGCGCTCACCGTCGTCGCGGTCCCCGAAACCAACTACCAGCGCTCGCCCCTGCCCGGCATCCGCGCGCTGCTCGCGGTCTACGGCCAGCTTGCGGCGCGCGCGGACTTTCGCGGCTACGCCATCGGTGGCGCCTGCATGTCGACCAGCCTCTACGCCTTCCTGTCGGCCTCGCCGTTCCTTTTCATGGACCTGCTGCACCGGCCGGCGGGAGAGATCGGCTTCTACTACATGGGTGTCGTGGCCGGCATCACGGCGGGGAGCTGGCTGGCCAGCCGCCTCACCCGGCGTGTCGGCATCAACGGCCTGCTGCGCCTGGGCGCCAGCCTCGGCATGGCAGGCGCGGCCGGCCTGCTGGCGCTGCATCTCACGCACGCGTTGAGCGTCCCGGCCCTCCTCGCCACCATGCTGCTGTTCGCGCTCGGCGCCGGCATCACCAGCCCGACCGCGACCGCCCGCACGCTCAGCGTCGATCCGCAGCGCATCGGCGCCACTTCCGGCCTCTACGGCTGCATGCAGATGGCCTACGGCGCGCTCTGCACACTGCTGGTCGGGCTTTGGCATGACGGGACGGCGCTGCCTGTCGCCCTCATCCTACTGGCCTCCGCCACGATCTCGCAGGTCTCGTTCTTCATCGTGCGGAAGAGCGCATTCTAAGCGCTTGCGGGCAGTCAGGACGTGCTCCTGCACGTCTTGCCCATGCCAGTAGCCTACGGGTTTGTCGGTATGACACAGCACGGCCAGCTGTGGTCTCCGCCTTAGCGCGCGAGGGATCGTTATCGGATGGCGAAGACGCCCCTCTTTCGGCTCCAACCGAGAGGCGGCTTCGTGAGGCCGCTCGCAAGGCGGCCGAATAGAGCCCGGTCCGGCTATCCGGACGCGCCTGAGAGTTACTAGCCGACAACAGTTTGATGACCCTAACCACTGCGCATTCCTCGATCGTTAGCGACTCGAACTTGAATTCAGGGTGATGCCCGTCGAGCACCATGATCGCCATATCGGCTGTTCCATCGGTGAGTTCTGCCAGTGCTGGGCCGGCAGGCAGATCGTGCAACTTGACCTCGGTCTGACCGTGCGACTGCATATAGCGTCTAATGATGGGCAGCAGGACAACAGCAGATAGCATTGGGGGCGCCGCAATGGTCACTCTGCGCTTCTTTATCTCCGCCTCACCACGAAATGTATCCAGCAAGATCCGTAGGTCGCGCAGGGTTGCGTTGCCTGTCGTCTGCAGGCGTTCACCGGCGTCAGTTAGAGCGATGCGTCGTGTGGTGCGCGAGAACAGCGCCATCCCCAACATATCTTCGAGTCGCTGCACGCGGCTCGTAATAGACGGCTGGGATAGTCCGAGCATTTCGGCAGCACGACTAAAACTGCCAGACTCCGCAACGGCAAGGAAGGTTTCAAGCTCTTCGAGCTTGAACTTCAGCCGGGGCAGCGCCTTGCCGGGCGTTACGACCGTAAGCGTCTTGTCTCGCATAGCGTTTCCTTGAGATCCTTCTCCAGGACGTCCTTCGAACTGCGCAGCCTCGGTTTCACGGACAATCAGCCGAGCCTTACCGGCGTATACTGTTTGGCCTTAAATGCACAATCCAATGACGCTACCGCACTGCAGAGCCTCGATGGGGTCGAGTAGGCGTGTCCGTCGGATGCGACCTGCAGATCAGTCGCTTCGACGGACGGCCGCCGCAGCGGCATGATGGCGATGTCCGCAGCGCGGCATGATCATCTCACGCTTGCGGCTCATACGCTCAATTCATGCTGCGAGGCCGCGCAACTTCAGCAATCCGCTTCATTGCCCCCGTACGATTTTCGAGCCATTCCAATAGGGTCGAGAGACCGCGGGATTTGAGGAGCAGCTTGCGCCGCGTCATCAAGTGCTAAAGCGTCACGAGCGTTTCGTGGGCTCCGCTACATATGGACCAGACCGCGATGACCTAGGATACTTTCTTCTTCCCCCGCTCCCTCTGTCGACGCGACCTCGGTCGCCCGTGTTGCCGGTTCGGCTGAACCGGACCTTCCCGATCATTTTGTCAGAGACGAGAGGCCGGCCCGCGAGGCCGGCAGGAGGAGAGTCATGTCCGATGCGGACCGGCCGCCATCCGCCGCCGCCAATGTCGCCGAACTGCAACGGCGATTGGGCTATGCACCGCCAGGTCGACTTCTATGGGCGGCCATTCGCGAGCTGTTTCCCGCGCGAATCGCGGTCGTCTCGTCGTTCGGCGCCGAATCAGCCGTGTTGCTGCACCTCGTCACCGCGATCGATCCGGCGACGCCGGTCCTGTTCATCGATACCGGCCGCCATTTCATCGAGACGCTGCGATACCGCGATCGCCTCAAGGCTCATCTCGGTCTGCGGGACGTGCGCAGCGTCGGGCCGACCGCCGAAGAGATCGCCCGTCTCGATCCTGACGGCTCGCGCGCGACGTGGGATCCTGAGGGGTGCTGCGCCTTCCGCAAGACCGCGCCGCTGCAGCGCGCGCTCGGCGGCTTCGACGCCTGGGTGTCCGGCCGCAAGCGCTTCCAGGCCGCCACACGACTCGATCTCCCGGCGTTCGAGGCCGACGGCGCGCATGTGAAGATCAACCCGCTGGCGAGCTGGAGCGCATCGGATCTCGCCGCTTATGCCGTCAGGCACGGGCTGCCGCCCCATCCCCTGGTCGCCCAGGGCTTTGCCTCGATCGGCTGTGCGTCGTGCACCTCGGCTGTGCGGCCCGGCGAGGAGCAGCGCGCCGGGCGCTGGCGCGGCTTCGACAAGACCGAATGCGGAATCCACCTGTCCCTCCAACATCCTGCCGGAAAGTAGAGCCTCCATGCCTGCCCCTGCGACCGCCGCCCGCGCGGCCATCGAAATAGCCGCCGCCGCAGCTGCGGAGCGGTCTCGTCTGTCGCCGCACCTGCAGCGCCTGGAGGACGAGGCGATCCATATCCTGCGCGAGGTCGTGGCCGAGTTCCGCAGGCCCGCGATGCTCTACTCGGTGGGCAAGGACTCGAGCGTGATGCTGCATCTTGCGCGCAAGGCTTTCTTTCCGGCGCCACCGCCCTTTCCTTTCCTGCACATCGCCACAGGTTGGGATTTCCGTGCGCTGCTCGACCATCGCGACCGGATGGCCGCCGAATACGGCCTCGAGCTCCTCGTGCACAGCAACGAGCAGGCCGGGCGCGCGGGCATCAATCCTTTCGAGACCGAGATCGGTGAATATTCCCGTCTCATGCTCACCGAGGCGCTGAAGGAAGCGCTCGATCGATACGGAGTCGACGCCGCCCTGGGCGGCGGCCGGCGCGACGAGGAAAAGTCGCGCGCCAAGGAACGCATCTTCTCGCGCCGCAATGCCGGCCACGTCTGGGACCCGCGCGACCAGCGGCCGGAACTGTGGCGCCTGTTCAACACGCGTCTGGCGCCCGGCGACACGATGCGGGTCTTCCCGTTGTCGAACTGGACCGAGCTCGACGTCTGGACCTACATCCAGGCCGAGGCGATCCCCATCGTCCCGCTCTATCTTGCCGCCGAGCGGTGGGTGGTGGAGCGCGGCGGCGCGCTGATCGCGGTCGACGACGAGCGCATGCGCTTCCTGCCGGGCGAGAAGACGGTCAGGCGCCAGGTGCGTTTCCGCACGCTGGGCTGCTGGCCGCTCACCGGCGCGGTCCAGTCGAGGGCGGACGACGTGGCCAGCGTCGTCGCCGAGCTCTTCGACACGCGCTCGTCCGAACGGCAGGGCCGCCTGGTCGACGCCGCCGTGCAGGCCTCCATGGAGCGCAAGAAACGGGAGGGCTATTTCTGATGCCCGACACGCTCGCGCCCCCAGCCAACGACGCGCTGCCGCTCGCCAGCCGCAGCGAGCTGCGTTTCCTCACCTGCGGCTCGGTCGACGACGGCAAGTCGACCTTGATCGGCCGCCTGATCAACGACGCGTCCGGTCTGTTCGAGGACCAGATCAGGTCGCTGCAGGACGAATCGCGCCGCTTCGGCACGACCGACGACGACATCGACTTCGCCCTTCTGCTCGACGGGCTGGAAGCCGAGCGCGAGCAGGGCATCACCATCGATGTCGCCTACCGCTTCTTCTCGACGGCGCGGCGTGCCTTCGTGGTGGCCGACACGCCAGGCCACCAGCAATACACCCGCAACATGGCGACCGGCGCCTCCAATGCCGAGCTCGCCATCCTGCTGGTTGATGCGCGCAAGGGGTTGCTGGAGCAGACCCGCCGGCACGCCGCCATCGTGTCGCTGCTTGGCATCCGCCATATCGTTCTGGCGGTGAACAAGATCGACCTGGTCAATTTTTCCGAGGCGCGCTTTCGTGAGATCGCCGCCGCCTTCGCGGCGTTTGCCGGTCCGCTCGGCTTCCATTCGGTGGTGGCGATCCCGCTCTCGGCGCGACTGGGCGACAATGTCGCCGAGCGCAGCGGACGCACGCCCTGGTACGAGGGCCCATCGCTGCTGGCGTATCTCGAGTCGGTCGAGACCGACCCCGAGGCAGCCGAGGCGCCGCTGCGCTTCCCGGTGCAATGGGTGAACCGGCCCGATGCCGATTTCCGCGGCTTCGCCGGCACGGTGGCGAGCGGGCGCGTCCGGGTCGGCGATCCGGTCGTCGTGGCGGGCTCCGGCCGGACCACTCAGGTCGCGCGCATCGTGGGCTTCGACGGCGACCTGCAGAGCGCGGAGGCCGGTCGCTCGGTGACGCTCACGCTCTGCGACGAGATCGACATCGTGCGCGGCGACCTGCTGGCCGATCCCAGGCGGCGGCCCGTCGTCACCCAGCGCTTCGCCGCCGACCTCGTCTGGATGGACGAGTCGGCCGCCCGGCCGGGCAAGCGGTTCCTGTTGAAGATCGGCACCGCCACGGTGCCGGCCAACCTGTCGCGCATTGCCGAGACGCTCGATATCGATTCGCTGCAGCGCGCGCCGGCGGCGGAGCTCGTGCTGAACGCAATCGGCCGAGTAGAGATCGAAGCCGGCGCGCCGGTCGCGTTCGATCCCTATGCCGACAATCGCGGCACCGGTGCCTTCATCCTGATCGACCGCTCGACCTTGCGCACCGCGGCAGCGGGCATGGTGGTCGAAAGCCTGGACGCCGCGCGCGACGTGCATCGCCATGCCGAGGCGGTGACGCCGGCCCTGCGCGCCGATCTCAAGGCGCAGCAGCCGCTGGTGGTCTGGCTGACCGGCCTGCCGGGATCGGGCAAATCGACCATCGCCAACATCGTCGAACGCAAACTGGCGGCGGCCGGGCGCCATACGATGCTGCTCGACGGCGACAATCTCCGCCAGGGCCTGAATGCCGACCTCGGTTTCGATGCGGCGGCACGCTCGGAAAATGTGCGCCGCGTGGGTGAAGTCGCGAAGCTCTTGGCCGATGCCGGCCTGATCGCGATCGTGGCACTGGTCTCGCCCTTCCAGGCCGACCGGACGCGCGCCGCGGCGCTGCTGCCCGAAGGCCGGTTCCTCGAAGTCTTCGTCGATACGCCGTTGGCGATTTGCCGCCAGCGCGACCCCAAAGGCCTCTATCGGAAGGCGGAGCAAGGCCAGCTCGCTCATCTTACGGGCCGCGACCAGCCCTATGAAGCGCCAGAAGACCCCGCCCTCGTGCTGAATACGGCCGAGCTCGGCGCCGAAGAGGCGGCCGATCGGGTGATCGAACTGGTGCTCGAGCGCACCTAGCCCCACAGCATGCCTATCGATCTTCTGTATGTCGTCTTGAGCGCCTGTGTCGGCCTCATCGTCGGGCTGACGGGCGTTGGCGGCGGGTCGCTGATGACGCCGGCGCTTGTTCTGCTCTTCAACATCCATCCCGCGACGGCCGTAGGCACCGACCTTCTCTATGCGGCGATGACGAAAAGCGCCGGGACGTTGGTCCATGCCCTCAGAAGCAACGTCGCCTGGCGCGTGGTCGGCCTGCTCTCGGCGGGCAGTGTGCCCGCCGCCATCGCTACGCTGGTCGCTCTCTCACGTCTTGGGCCTCACAACGGCCTGACGGCAAAGACAATCACGATCGTGCTCGGATTCGCGTTGCTGCTCACGTCGCTGCTTCTGGTTTTTCGGCGATGGCTGCTGGATCTGCGCAGCCGAAGATCGGCATTGAGCGCGCCCCGTGAGGTGCTGCTCACCATTCTCACCGGCGCCGTTATCGGGTTCCTCGTATCCACTTCATCTGTTGGCGCAGGCGCGATCGGCGTGACAGCGCTGCTCCTGCTCTATCCGACATATTCCACGGTTCGCATTGTCGGTACCGATATCGCGCATGCGGTTCCGTTGACCCTGATGGCCGGCGCGGGCCACTGGCTGACGGGATCGGTCGACATGGCGATGCTGCTCTCGCTGCTCGTCGGATCGATCCCGGGAATCGTTGTCGGCAGCTATCTGGCTCCCCGTGCCGGCGAGCGCAGCCTTCGATACATCCTCGCCTTGGCGCTTATGGTCGCTGGCGGAAGGCTGGCCGCCTCCTAGTCTTACTGCGTCATAAGCGGGATCGGTTTTTTGGGGGACCGTGCGCGACAGCATGGACATCGCGGCAAGGAGGACACGAGAGCATCGATCAATCGTCGGCGCATGGTGGCGATCGAGTTCGGGACATGGCGCTCAGGGCGCAGCGGCGGATCCTCGGGGTCGGTAACCTTAGGGAAGAGCAAGCTGCGCGCGCGGCGGGGCGCGACGGGCTGCTGAGGGGGGAATCGTCTCCTGCTCGGAGATCAGGAAGCCGTAGGCGGCGATGCAGAGAGTGGCGTGATGATGAAAGCCACGCCAGCCGCGGCCCTCATAGTGGCCGAGCCCGATCTCCTGCTTGAGTTCCTGATAGTCGCGTTCGATGCGCCAGCGCAATTTGGCGAGATCGACCAGACGGGCGAAGCCGATGTTCTTGGGCAAAGTCGACAGCCAATACTTTGGCGGCTCCTTCTCGTCTTTGGGCCATTCGATCAACAGCCATTCCTCCGGGCAAGGCTCGCTGCGATCGAAGTCGCGCCTGGCGATGCGAATACGCAGGCGCGCAAAGCGCGATGTGAGCGCTCCGTTCGTTGCCTCCCGCCACGTGATCGTCCGCCAGGCTCTGGCCGGAAGGCTGAACGCAAGGTCTTTGATACGGACCGGCCGATGCTGGGCATCGCGGCGCAGGCGCTTGGTCGGCCGGCCCCGGCCTGGCGTCGAGGCCTTGGGCGGCAAAGGCCCGGTGCCAGGCGGCCATACCGTGGTGTTCGACAGAACACCGGCAACATAAGGCAGGCCAAGCGCAGTGACCGCCGTGCGCAGATCGCTATGGGGTCCGTAGCCCGCATCCATCAGCACAGGTCCGCGCGGCAGACCTGCTGCATGGGCGGCACGGATCTGATCGAGCGCGATCTCGATCTTGGTCTGAAAGCCGATCTCCTCAGGCACACCCGCCTCCATCAACCCTATGGGCGTGCATTCCTCTTGCGGAGAAGCCTCCTGTACTTATAATATATTATGCTTACTATTTATGGTGGATGCCGACATATGCATGACCCCGACCAAAGCGTCGGCTTTCTTGTGAACGACCTGGCGCGGCTGCTACGACGGAACTTCAACCGCCGGGCACAGGAACTCGGGCTATCTCAAGCTCAATGGCAGGCGCTTGCCTATTTGTCCCGACAGGAGGGCGTGAATCAGGTCACTTTGGCCGAGAGTCTGGAGGTCCAGCCGATGACGCTAGTCCGCCTGATCGACCGGCTGCAGGAGGCCGGCTTAGTCGCACGCCGACCCGATCTCGACGACCGCCGGGCTTTCCGTCTCTATCTGACCGCTGCCGGCTTGCTGCGTCTCGAGGGCATGTGGGCTCTCGCGGCCGAGACCCGTGAAGAAGCTATGGCCGGAATGTGTGACGGCACGAAGCAGGTGCTCATCGATGCCCTGCGCCACATGAAGCGCAACCTCATTGAGGCCGAAAGCGAAGACGACAGCATTGGCGGGAGACCGGAGAGAGCCTTCTCGAATGCAGCAGGACGCAACTGAGCGGCCACGCCGTATCAACGGTTTGGACAAAAAGGTTCCCTCAAGCCAGCAGGCCGAGCCGAACTGGCGGCCTCCTCGATTGGCCGCGCCGCGCCGCTGGCTGCGGCGCTTTCTGCTGCTCCTCGGCCCGCTGGTAGTGGCGATTGTCGGCGGCTACTTTTATGTGACGGGCGGCCGCTACGTTAGCACGGAGAATGCTTACGTGAAGGCAGATAAGGTGATGATCGCCGCGGAAGTCTCCGGCCTTATCGGTGAGGTCTCGGTGCGCGAGAATCAGCGTGTGGCCATGGGCGATGTGCTATTCCGTATCGACGACCGGCCCTATCATATAGCGTTGGCCGAGGCGGAGGCGCGGCTTGCCGGCCTGCGCGACGAGATCGAAAGCCTGAAGGGCAGCTACCGGCAGAAGCAGGAGGAGCTGGCGCTTGCCCGGACCAACCTGGCTTTCGCCGAGACCGAGTTCGAGCGGCAGTCCAAGCTGGTCGTCAGCGCCGTCATCTCCCGCAGCAAGCACGATGCCGCCCGCCACGACTTCGACGTGGCCCGGCAGCGTATTCGGGTCACGGAGCAGGGGCTGGCGCAGATCCAGGCACAGCTTGCCGGGGACCCGGACATCCCGGCGGAGCGCCACCCGCGATTCCTGGCAGCAAAGGCGGCTGTCGATCGTGCCGCTCTCGACCTCAAACGAACCAGCGTGCGCGCGCCCTTCGCGGGTATCGCGAGCAACACCCCGCAGGTCGGCCAGCAGGTTATCGGAAACGGCCCGATGAGCAGCCCGGTGATGAGCCTCGTCGCCTACACCGGCCTCTGGATCGAGGCGAACTTCAAGGAAACTGATCTGGCCCATGTCCGCCCCGGCCAGCCGGTGACGATTTACGTGGACACTTATCCCGACCGCGAGTGGCAGGGGATTGTCGAAAGCCTCAGCCAGGCGACGGGCGCGGAATTTTCCGTCATCCCGCCCCAGAACGCCACCGGCAACTGGGTCAAGGTGGTGCAGCGCATCCCTGTGCGTATCGCCGTCGAGACGAGCGGCCGGGATCCGCGGTTGCGCTCCGGCATGAGCACGGCAGTCGAAATCGACACCGGGCATCGCCGGCCGGTCCCCAGCTTCGTGCGGACCGCGCTCTCTTGGATCGGCGTCTCGCACAACGTCGCTGCCCAGGCGGAACCGAGCCGATGAAGGAGGCCAGAGCCGCGAGCAGGCCGTTCGAACGCGGCCTGATCACTGTCTCCATCATGCTGGCAACGATCATGCAGGCGCTGGACACCACCATCGCAAACGTCGCGCTGCCGCACATGCAGGGCAGCATGTCGGCTACCCAAGACCAGATCTCGTGGGTCTTGACCTCCTACATCGTCGCGGCCGCGATCATGACCCCGCCTACCGGCGTGCTGGCCGCTCGCCTGGGACGCAAGCGGCTGTTTGCGGTCATGGTGACCGGCTTCACCATCGCCTCGATGCTATGCGGTGCGGCTTCGTCGCTCGTCGAGATCGTGCTCTATCGCCTGTTGCAGGGCGCCTTCGGCGCCGGGCTTGTACCACTCTCGCAGGCCGTCCTGCTCGACACCTACCCGCCCGAGAAGCACGGCTCAGCCATGGCCATGTGGGGCGTCGGAGTAATGGTGGGCCCCATCCTCGGGCCCACTCTCGGCGGCTACCTTACGGAGACCTACGACTGGCGTTGGGTTTTCTACATCAATCTGCCGTTCGGCATCCTAGCGCTCATCGGCATCCTCGCCTTTGTACCGGAAACACCCCGTGACCGGCGCCGCGGCTTTGACTTCTTCGGCTTCGCCCTCTTGAGCCTCTCCATCGGCGCGTTGCAGATGATGCTCGACCGCGGCGAGTCTCAGGACTGGTTCACCTCGACCGAGATCGTGGTCGAGGCGGTGCTCGCGGGTCTCTTCCTCTACATGTTTCTGGTGCACATGTTCACGGCGCGCGAGCCGTTCCTCGAGCCCGCCCTGTTCCGAGACCGCAACCTCATAGTGGGACTCTTCCTCATTTTCATGGTCGGCGTGATCCTGCTCGCCACGCTCGCCTTGCTGCCACCCTTTCTGCAGAACCTGATGGGTTTTCCGGTGCTCACCACCGGCTACGTGCTCGCGCCGCGCGGGGTTGGCACCATGATCGCGATGATCATCGTGGGCCGCCTGATCGGCAAGCTGGACACCCGCCTGCTGATCCTGCTCGGCATCGGCCTGACGGCGCTCTCCTTATGGGAGATGTCGGGCTTCACCACCGAGGTGCCGATTTCGACCATTGTCTGGACCGGCGTCACCCAGGGGCTGGGACTTGGCTTCATCTTCGTGCCGCTCAGCACCGTGACCTTTTCGACCCTCGCTGCCCACTATCGAAACGAGGGCACGGCCATGTACAGCCTGATGCGCAACATCGGCAGTAGCGTCGGCATCTCGATCGTCGTCACGCTGCTCGCCCAGAACACTCAGATCAACCACGCCGCCATTGCGGACGTCATGACTCCGTTCCGCACCATGCTGCAGTCGCCCTGGCTGCCGCAAGCGTGGAACTGGCACACGATGTCGGGCGTCACGGCCCTCAACGGCGAAGTAACACGCCAGGCGGCGACCATCGCCTATCTCAACGACTTCACTTTTATGATGTGGGTGACGCTGCTATCGGCGCCGCTGCTGTTACTGCTCCGGAAATCACGAATGCCCGCGGTCGCGAAGCCTGCCGCGACGGAGTAAGACCGAAATATAAGAGCGGAGGAGATTGGCAGCGACGACCGAGGTCGGCTTCTGGGGGCTGACAGCGGTCGAGGTCAGGACCCGCAAGATAACTCAGCCTTCGACCATACAGGCCGCGGCCTTCTGACTCACTTTCCTGACTCAGGAAGACTAGCATTACAGTTGCATGTTTCTTTTGAGGTTCGCGCGCTTGAGGTGAGCGCGGCGCGCGTCGGCCTGGTGGACGCGGCGCCACAGTGACCACGCGATGATGTGGGCGGGTTGGATGCGCCGTTGAGCAAGCTTCCCGGAGATGCGGCGGATTTCCTGGATCGACCAGCGGATCAGGAACGCTTGGTCCGAAGACGCGGCAGCGTTTTTTGAGCGGCACGGCATTGGCGTGATGACGGATGACGGCCATCATGGCGAAGGCGAGCATGGCGAGCGAGACATGGCGATGCCAGCCATGCCAGGAGCGGGTTTCGTTGTGATCGAGACCGAGTTCGTTCTTGGCGGCTTCGAAGCTGTCTTCGATGGCCCAGCGATGACCTTCCACCGAGACCAGCTTTTCCATGGACGCGCCCTTGGAGCACCAGGTGGAGAAGAAAGCGAGCTCGCTGTCGGCGATGCTGCGGCGGATCAGGAGTCCCCGTGTCCACTTGCCCTTGAGGGCGCTGTTGTATTCGCCGGCATCGAGATCGGCCAGTTCGAGACAGGCCCAGTCGTGCAGGCGCGGTCCTTTGGTTCCTTCGCCGGACGACAAGCGCCGCTAGGCGTTCTTGGGAAGGGCTTGCGCAATCTTCGCCGCGGTGCCCCGAACAAATTGCTTCTTGCCCCAAGAGTTGAATACATGGTTGGCGGCAACGCCCAGAACGTAACCCTTGCCCGCCTTGCGGAGCATCGTATCGATGTCGCCCGTGCCATACACGCTGTCCGCTGCAACGAAGGAGAACGGCACCCTGGCGGCGATGGCGCGTGCAATCATCCGGCGCGCAATCTGCGGCTTGGTCGCAAAGTCCACACCCTCCGGCACATGCGCCGCCTTCAGTCGCTCGGGATCGTCCGTCCATTCTTTCGGCAAATAAAGCGCCCGGTCGATGAAGGCATGGCCGTGGCGCGACACGTAGGAGGCGAACACGCCGATCTGGCAATTGGTGATCTTGCCCGCCGAGCCCGTGTACTGACGCGCAACTTCGCACGAGGCTTTGCCCTGCTTCAAGCCGGTCTCATCGATGACCAAGACCGCTTCCTCGTCGGCCAGCGTTTCCAGCGTGTAATCTCGGACGATGTCGCGCAGCGCATCGGCGTCCCACTGGCCGCGGCCCAGGATCGCCTGTTGCCGCCACGGGCCGGGATCGCCCGCCGCCTCCGCCCGCATCCAGCCCGTCTTGCGCGGCTCGCTCCCCAACAGCCCGTCCAGAAACTGTCCCGAGGGCTCGCCAATAGGCCGCTCAAACCGCGACGTTGTCGATCAGCCGAGTGCGGCCAAGCCGGGCCGCCGCTGCAATCCGCGCCGGGCCGGCGACACGTTCGATCGGCGCGAGGCTTTCAGCATCGACGACATCGAAGTACTCGACCTTGTCGAATCCTGCGGCAAGCAGCGCCTGCGCCGACTCCGCGGCCGCCTTGGCGCACGGCGTGCGGCCGTCCCGTACATTGGCCGCGAGCGCCGTGAGCTCGCGATACATCGCAATGGCAATCTTGCGTTCTTGGGGTGAGAGGTAGCGGTTGCGCGACGAGATGGCGAGCCCATCGGGCTCGCGGATGGTCGGCATGCCTATGATCTCGATGGGCATGGCAAGATCGTGCGCCATGCGCTTCAGCACCTGGAGCTGCTGATAGTCCTTCTCGCCAAAGTAGCCGCGGTCGGGCATGGCCATTATCAGGAACTTGCACACGACAGTGGCGACGCCCTGGAAGTGGCCAGGCCTGAAGGGCCCGCACAGCCCGTCGGTCAGGCCAGCCACCGTCACGGTCGTGAGCTGCGGGCCCGGGTACATCTCCTCCACACCAGGCGCATAAGCGATACGGCAGCCCGCCGCCTCAAGCTTGGCGAAGTCGCCCGCCTCGTCGCGCGGATAGGCGGCGAAATCCTCGTTCGGTCCAAACTGCGTCGGATTGACGAAGATCGAGGCGACCGGCACGTCGCCGCGATCGAGCGCACCCTGCACCAAGCTCGTATGGCCCTCGTGCAGCGCGCCCATGGTCGGGATCATGCCGATAGTGCGGCCGGCAGCACGGAACTCGCCGACCGCATGGCGCAGATCGGCAACGGTCCGAACGACTGTGAGATCTTTCATGCCGTCCATCCTCGTACGCTACGCCCGTAGGGGCATGCCGTTCGGTCCTGTCGCCTAGCCCGTCCGAGGACGACGTTAGCTCACGGCGTTGCCGCCCCTTGCCAGCAGCGCGCCGGACAAGGGTGGCGCCGCGGAGGTGAGGACGATCCCCTCGTAGCCTTTCTGCGCGACCTCGGTGATGCGAGCCACGTACTTCGGAGAGCCGCCGTTGTAGACGAAGTAGCGGATCCTGCCGTGCTCGTGGCCGGGGACGTTCGAGTTGTAGCCGGTGAACCAGGACTTGGCCTTCCGCATCAGCATCGTCGCGTACATCTGCGTGACGTGGGCGGTCCAGCTTTCTTCCGCTTCGCGCGTCGCCTCGGCGCGTATGTAGCCGTGCTCCCACATATGCTCGAGCAGGTCGGTGCACCAGTTGACGCCGGTCTCAATGCCACGCGGGTAGTTGGTCGAGGCGGAGCCGCTCTGCGGCCCCGCCGGCATCAGAAGATTCGGGAAGCCGTGGATGAGCATCCCGAGGAACGTCGACGGTCCGTCCTTCCACTTGTCGCGCAGCGTCTCGCCATCGACACCCCGGATGTCGATGTGATCGAAGGCGCCGGTGATCGCATCGAAGCCCGTGGCGTAGACGACGATGTCGAAATCGTAGTCGCGCTCGGTGGTGCGCAGGCCGGTCTCGGTCACTCGCACGATCGGCGTCTCGCTGATGTCCACGAGGTGCACGTTGGGCCGGTTGTAGGCCTCGAAGTAATGGGTCTCCATCGGGACCCGCTGGACGCCAAAGCCGTGATCCCGGGGAATCAGCTTCTCCGCGACCACGGGGTCCTTCACCCGCCGGCGGATGCGGTCCGCGATGTATTCGGAGAACTCCGCGTTCGCTTCCTCGTTGGTGAAGATCTCGCGGAAGTTCCGCAGCCAGATCGCGAAGCCGGGTTGGTCGTAGAGCCGGTCCCAAAGCTTCCGCCGCTGCTCGCGCGAGACCTCGTAGAAGCCGCGCCGGTCCGGCTCGTGCTCGAAGCCGCCCGGCGTGCGTGCGCAGGTCGCGAAAATCTCGTCATAGCGCGCGCGGATATCGGCCATCTCCGCTTCGGAGATCGGCCCGTTGTTCAGCGGGGCGCTCCAGTTGGGCCGTCGCTGGAAGACCGTCAGCTCGCCGACCTTGTCGGCGATTTCGGCGATCATCTGAATGCCCGTTGCGCCGGTGCCAATGACGGCAACGTTCTTGCCCGCCAGCTCGACCGGTTCGTGCGGCCAGTAGAAGGTATGGAACGAGCGGCCCTTGAAGCTATCCATGCCCTCGAATCGCGGCAGGGTTGGAATCGACAGCAGGCCCAGCGCCATGATCACGAACCGGCAGGTGAGTTCACGGCCATCCGCGATTTTCAGCCGCCAGAGATGGTGCGCCTCGTCGTAGTGCGCCGCCTCCACCTTCGCGTTGAACTGCATGTATTTGCGCAGGTCGAACTTTTCCGCGACATGGTTCAGGTAGCGCAGATTCTCCGGCTGGCCCGAGAACCGCTCCTTCCAGTGCCACTCGTTCAGCAATTCCTTCGAGAACGAGTAGCCATAGGTGTAGCTCTCCGAGTCGAACCGGGCACCGGGATACCGGTTCCAGTACCACGTCCCGCCGAGATCGGGCGCGGCCTCGAGCAGCATGGCGCGCACCCCAAGGTCGGCCAGCCGCTTGATCTGATAGATCCCGGCCACGCCGCCACCGATGATGATGACCTCATAGTCCGGTTCGTTCCTGTCCCTCATTCTCCGCTCCTGTGCCGCCGCATTGACAAAGCCGGTGCCGCTGCTTCGGCTTCACGCACCGGCACCCTTTGCCGGGTCAACCTGAAGCCTTCGTACCCGCCCGCGGCGACGGCGTCGCAGCGCCGCTTGTAGGCGTCGAAGCCGCCGACATAGGGCATGAACACCCGCGGCTTGCCCGGGATGTTGGCACCGAGATACCAGGAGTTGGCGCGCGGATAGAGCGTACCGTCGGCCACGGCATTGACGTGCCGCACCCAGGCGGCTTCGGCCTCGACCGTCGGTTCGATGCGATCGAGGCCATGTCGGCGCATGTGATCGAGGCAGCCGGCGATCCAGTCGGTGTGCTGCTCGATCGAGGCGATCATCTGCGTCTTCACGCCAGGGCTGCCCGGGCCGGTGACGATGAACATATTGGGGAAGCCGGCAACCATCAGCCCGAGATAGGTCACCGGGCCACCAGCCCATCTGTCCGCGAGCGTGGCGCCGCCGGTGGTGCGGATGTCGATCTCGCGCAGCGCGCCCGTCATGGCATCGAAGCCGGTAGCGAAGACGATGGCGTCCAGTTCGTACGCCACGCCGCCGGCGGTACGCAGGCCGTTCGGTGTGATCTCCAGGATTGGATCGCTACGCACGTCGACGAGCGTGACGTTGTCGCCATTGTAGGTCTCGTAGTAACCGGTATCGAGGCACAGCCGCTTGGTTCCGATCGGATGGTCCTTCGGCGACAGCAGTTCAGCCGTCCTGGGGTCCTTAACGATGCTGCGGATCTTCTCGCGCACGAACTCCGACGCGGTGTCGTTGGCTTCCTTGTTCACCAGCAGGTCGGTGTAGGTGTAGAGGAAACTGATGCTACCGCCTTCCTGCCACTTGGCTTCGTAGGCGGCGCGGCGCTCCTCGGGTGTCGCTTGCAGCGCCGACTTGGTCGGCTTCGGATAGCCGGCGATGGCGAATGGTGTGTCGTAGGCGGCGCGGCGGCGGCCCGGATACTCGGCCTTGTGCCGGCGCTCGCGCTCCGGATCCATCGGCGCGTTGCGCGCCGGCAGGCTGAAGTTCGCCGTGCGCTGGAAGACATGCAGGTGACTCGCCTGCCGGGCGATGATCGGGATCATCTGGATGCCCGACGAGCCGGTGCCGATGACCCCGACTCGCTGGCCGCCGAAATCGACGCCCTCATGCGGCCAGAGCCCGGAGTGGTACCACTTGCCCCGGAAGTCGCGTAGGCCCCTGAATTCGGGCACGCGCGGCGTCGACAGGTTGCCGGCGGCCATGATGCAGAAATGCGCCCGCACGACATCAGCGCTATCCGTCGTCAAAGTCCACTCGTTGGCTTCGCTGTCGAACAGCGCCGACGTCACGCGGGTGTTCAGCTGCACATCACGGCGCAGATCGAAGCGATCGGCGACGTGATTGATGTAGCGCAGGATTTCTGGCTGGGTGCCGTAGCGTTCCGGCCATTTCCAGGCCTGCTGCAGGTCGTCAGAGAAAGAATAGGAGTACTCGAGGCTTTCGACGTCGCAGCGCGCGCCGGGATAGCGGTTCCAGAACCAGGTGCCGCCAATGTCGGAGCCGGCCTCGAAAGCGCGCACGCGCAGGCCCATGCCGCGCAGGCGGTGGATGGCGTACAGCCCGGCCAGTCCGCCCCCGACGATGGCGACGTCTAGTCGGGTCAAGGTACGCCCCTCAGGAAGGGTTGACGCGTCGGGCATACCGGATCCTCCGAGGGTTACATCCCGCGCATCACTGCGTTCGCGGGACCTTGTACCATATGAACGATCATTCATTAGAATTTATATTAGCGCCCGCAGCGAGGTGGCGCTACTCGACTGACGCATGGCAGCACAGCGCTATGTTGCAGGGCGCCACGACACGTTCCGGATCGGCCGGCCGCGTCACCCGCCCCAGCTCCATTGAAGGTGCGACACGCGGCGCCAATCCCGAGGCGGCGCAGCAGTTCCTCCAAGAAGCCTCCCTCGATCGATCGGCACCACCGAGACATACCGCCCGTCGATGCGTTCGTAGCAGTCGTAATCGGGAGCGCAGCCGCCATAGTCGCCGATCAGGTTAGACGGCGGCAAAGGCGGTGGGCCTTGCGTCCGATATGATGCAGCGCACCGGTCAGCGCGATGTAGTTGAGATCATGCCCGGCGGGCATGAACGACCCTCCTGCCCCCAACCCGTCATGCGCCCGTAGGCAAGTCGCGGATTGCGCGCGAGGCAGTCCGCAGGCCCGAGGCCGAACCGCTCAGCGACACCAGGACGGAAAGCTTCGGTGAGCGCATCGGCCTCGGCCACGGGCGGCAGCGCGAGTCTGCGTGCGGGCGGTTGCTTAAGGTCAAGCGCGAGGGTCCGCCGCCCGCACAGGGTGAGGTTGTACTGAGCGGCCGGCCAGTCGAACACGCAGCACGGTGGCGCCCGTGTCGGCCAGCAGCGTAGCCGCCATAGGCCGCGGGCCGATGCCCGCAAGTTCAATCACCTTCAAACTAGCCAGTGGACCGATGATTTCCTCCTGTGCTTGGCAGAGCTCCCCCCGCCCACCGCCGATGGGCGAGTTTCGAGGCGACGTTCAGCAGGAATCCACCGAGCGGGCTTCTTGCCGTGAAGTCGGGGCCTTTGACAGCGGCCGCACGTCGCGTTCAGCATGCCGAACAAGATGCGAGATACGGCATACCCCGCAGCGGCCAGTCACAACGAGGAGGAAACGGGCGTGTCCTTTACCCTGACCGAGGAGCAACTGCAGGTCCGAGACCTGGTGCGTCGCGTCGCGCGCGAACGCGTGGCGCCGCGCGCCGCCGCCATCGACGCCAGCGGCGAATACCCGCAGGACATGTTCGACCTGCTGCGCGAGCTCGGCCTGTTCACCCTGCCCTTCCCACCCGAATATGGTGGCTTGGGCAGCACGCTCGCGGGCTGCCTCGCGGTCGAGGAGCTGGGCCGGGTCTGCTACAATACTGGGTATCTGCTGGTTGTGCAGTGGGTGCCGCTTGGCACCATCCTCGCCGGCGGGACGCCCGAGCAGAAGGCGCGGTTGCTCCCCCGCCTCGCCTCTGGCACGCTGCGCGCCGCCTTCTCGCTGACCGAACCGCAATCCGGCTCCGATGTCGCCGGCATCCGCACCCGCGCGCGATCCGACGGCGACGGCTTCGTGCTGAACGGCGGCAAGATCTGGTGCACCAACGCCGCGGTGTCGGACTTCGTTCTGGTCGGCGCGCGGCTCGAGCGCGACGACGGCCCAGGTGAGGTCAATTTTTTCATCGTCGAGCGTGACCGCCCGGGCTTCCGCGTCGGCCGCAAGGAGGAGAAGATGGGCGCCCGCGGCGTCCCTTCCTCGGCGCTGTTCTTCGACGACGTGCGGCTGCCGAAGGAGAACCTGCTCGGCGGCGGCGCAGGCGGTTTCCGCTCGGTGATGGAGGCGCTGAACAAGTCCCGTCCCATCGTCGCCGCCCGCGCGGTCGGGCTGGCGCAGGGCGCGATGGACCACGCGATCGAGTTCGCCCGCGGCCGCCGCGCCTTCGGCGAGACCGTCTCAAACTACCAGGGCATCCGCTGGATGATCGCCGACATGGCGATCCAGATCGAGGCGGCGCGGCAGCTCACCTACGCCGCGGCGGCGGCGGTGGATGCCGGCAAGACGGGTCCCGAGATGGCGAGCCTCGCCGCCTCGGCTAAGTGCTTCGCCAGTGACGTAGCGATGAAGGTAGCGACCGACGCGGTGCAGATATTCGGTGCTTCCGGCATCTCGAACGAGTTCCCGATCAACCGCTATTTTCGAGATGCGAAGGTGGTGCAGATCATCGAGGGAACCAACCAGATTCAGCGCAATATCGTGGCGCGCAACCTCATCGGCAAGGCGGAGTGACGGGCATGGCGAAGGACGCGGGCCAGCGGGTCGCCCCCGGCGCGCTCGGTTACACCTTCGCCGAGGGACTGCCGATGCAGGCCACCATGCCGCACACTGGCTTCGCCTTCCTCGGCTTGGACCTGAAGATCGAGCACCCGCTCTTCGCCAGCGACACCATCCATGTCGAGCTCGAGGTGATTGGGGCGCGGCTGTCGCAGAGTTGCCCCGGCGCGGCCTCGTGCGCACGCGCAACCGCGTCGTCAAGCAGTACAGCACCGTGGTTTTCACCCACACGCCGTTGCGCACGGTCAAGTGTCGTGGCGCCGGCGGGGCCTGAGGCGTGAGCGAGGCGGGCGGCGGGCCGCTGGCCGGCGTCAGGGTGATCGACCTGACGAGCGCCGTGCTCGGCCCGGTGGCGACGCAAATCCTCGGCGACATGGGCGCTGAGGTGGTGAAGGTAGAGCCGCCGCAGGGCGACACCATGCGCCAGGTCGGCCCGACGCGCGGGAGCGACATGGCGGTGATGTTCCTCAACATCAACCGCAACAAGCGCAGCGTCGTGCTCGACCTGAAGCGGGAACAGGCGCGTCGCGCGCTGCTGCGGCTTATCGACGGCGCCGACGTGCTCGTGCACAACATGCGGGTCGGCGCCGCCGAGCGGCTCGGCCTCTCCTATGCCGCGCTGGCGCGGCGCAACCCGCGGCTCATCCACGCCAGCGCCACCGGCTTCCGTAAGGATGGGCGGCATCGAGACCGCCCGGCCTTCGACGACGTGATCCAGGGTATGAGCGGCCTCGCCGCGCTGAACGCCATGCGCGACGGTGGCGAGCCTCG
Organism: Alphaproteobacteria bacterium 65-37; assembly: GCA_001897995.1. Lineage (GTDB taxonomy): Bacteria > Pseudomonadota > Alphaproteobacteria > Reyranellales > Reyranellaceae > Reyranella. The sequence goes on from MKRV01000210.1 coordinate 31,895, forward strand.
CTACGTGCCGAGCGCCATTGCTGACAAGTTCTGCGGCCATGTCCTCGCCTCCGCCGTCGCCATGGCGCTCTACCGGCGCGAGCGCACCGGCCGCGGGCAGGAGGTGCATGTGCCGATGCTCGAGACCATGATCTCCTTCAACCTCGCCGAGCATCTCTGGGGCGGGGTGCTGGACGACCCCTCCCTCGGCCTCGGCTACGGGCGCATGTTCACACCCTATCGGCGGCCCTTCCCGACCAGCGACGGCCATTTGTGCCTGATGGCCAATTCCGACGACCAGTGGCAACGGCTGCTGGCCGCGCTCGGGCGGCCGGACCTCGCGGAGGATCCGCGTTTCGCCCGCCTCGCGCAGCGCGCGGTCAACATCGGCGCCCTCTATGCCATCGTCGAGGAGGTGATGCGCACCCGCAGTACCGCCGAGTGGCAGGCACGCCTCGATGCCGCCGACGTGCCAAACGGGCCGGTTCATAGCCTCGCCGACCTGCTGGAGGACGACTACCTCGCCGAGACCGGCTTTTTCCGGCGCGTCGAACACCCTTCAGAAGGCCGGATGCTGGTGACGGCAGTGCCCTTGGATTTCTCCGAGTCGCCCGGCGCGGTGCGCCTGCTGCCGCCGCGCCTCGGCGAGCACACGGGGGAGGTGCTGCGCGAGGCGGGACTGTCGGAGGCGGAAATCTGCGATCTCATCGGACGGGAAACCACCGGCGGCCAATGACACGCGGCCGCCGCCGGCAGGCCGGACAGAGACGGAAGTCACATGTATCGAAGCGGCCCGATGGGCATGGGACTCTCGCTGACGGGAGCCATGGCTGGCGCAAGCGCCCCGGAGCGCCTCCTGCGCCTGGCGGGGGTTCGTCCCGGGCGGCCCGACCGACATGTCGGCCGCCGCTTCGCCGAGAAGCTTGGGGCCCAGTTCGGCCAGCCGGCGGTGGTGGTGGAAAACCGCACCGGCGCGAGCAGCTCGGTCGGCGGGTGTCAGCCGGCCTTATCGGGGACCAGGTAGGGCAGCGTCAAGCCTTCCTTCACCGTCTCGAACGCGACGCGTACAGGCAGGCCGATGCGCAGATCCTCGGACCGAGCCAGACGCAGCTGCGCGTTCATGCGCACGCCTTCCGCCAGGTCCACGGTGGCGAGGGTGTAGGGCAAATCATCGAGGAAGCCGGCATGGAAAGGGTGGTGTGTGATCGTCCAGCTATGCACTGCGCCGCGACCGGACGCTTCGATCCACCCCACCTCCATGGAATGGCAGCCAGGACACATCGGCTGCGGGTAGTGCCGGATCCTGCCGCAGCTGCGGCACTTCTGCAGCAGCAGCTTGCGCGCGTTCAGCCCTTCCCAGTACGGGGCGCTGTGCGGCGTGGGCTCGGGTACAAGCTTGTTGTATGTCTCGGTCGCGCGCATCATCCCCTCCGCATGATGGCGACGGAACCGTCGCCCATGTCGCCATAGCCGGTGACGAGACCGACCTCGGCTCCGGCCACCTGTGCCTTCCCGGCCTCGCCGCGAAGCTGGCGCACCAGCTCCGTGATGTGGTTCATCCCGACCATATGCGCCTGTGAGAGCAGACCACCATGCGTGTTCACCGGGAGCTTTCCGCCGAGGCATATGGCGCCGCTTTCGACGAAGGGACCGCCTTCCCCCTTCTTGCAGAATCCGAGATCCTCCAATTGGCAGAGCACGATGTAGGTGAAGCAATCGTAAATCTCAGCGACGTCGATGTCGTCGTGGGTCACTCCAGCCATGTCGAAAGCACGCGGCGCCGCCTTGGCGAGGCCGAGGCGCGTCATATCCGGACGCTGAGTGATCACGCTCGGCGAGTCGGGATGCCCTTCGGCGATGCCCATCACCATGACCGGTGTCCTGCGCAGACCGCGGGCGCGCTCGATGCCGCTGACGACGATGGCGCAGGCACCGTCGCTCTCCAGGCTGCAATCCAGCAGCCGGAGCGGATCGGAGATCATGCGCGAGGCTTGGTGATCTTCGATGGAAATTGGTTTCGTCATGATCGCGTTGCCATTGAGGACGGCGTTGGCGCGCGTCGACACGGCGATCTCGCCGAGCTGGCGGCTGGTCGTGCCGTAGAGCTCCATGTGCCGCCGCGCCATCGGCGCATAGAGCTGCGCCGGCGCGATAGCGCCGAGCGGCATCTCGAACTCCCCGACCAGCCGGAACTGCGGCATCTGCTGCACCCGGGCACCGATGCGACCCTGGGAGGCGCCATTCCGACCCACCGGGATCAGCACATGATTGCAGATCCCGGCTGCAATGGCGGCCGTGGCACACTGGACCGCGGCGACACAGCTTGCGCCGCCAAGCGGCGTGGTGGCGGAGAAGCGGAGATCGCCGATGCCGAAATTGGTGACGAACTCCTCGGCAACGACAGCACTCCCGTAAGGGATCACTCCGTCGATGTCGGAGGGACGGAGCCCCGCGTCCTCGATCGCCCGGAGCGAGGCTTCGAGCTGCAACGATACGACGCTGCGACCCGACTCGCGGGAATAGACGGTCTCGCCTATCCCGGTGATCGCCGCTTTCTCCCGCATTGACATGAGATCTTCCCCTCCTGTTCCTCTGTCGCGCTCAGGCTCCGATCCAGCCCTGCGCCATGGCCGCGTCGTGCCGGCACCGCTCGGGAGTGCCCAGCACCTGCCGGTCGAAGGTGATGCGCTTGAACTGGAAATGCAGGCCGAGCAGGTCGGTGAAGCCCATGCCGCCGTGAACCTCGGTGGCCAGCCGGGCGACCTCGCGCGTGACCTCGGCCAGATGCGCCTTGGCATGGTTGGCCGCAATCGCGGCCTCCTCCGGGATCGCATCCTGTGCATAGGCCGCGTACCAGACCATGGCGCGGCACGGTTCGAGCATGGTCGCCATGTCCGCGCACATGTATTTCACTCCCTGAAAGCTGCCAATGACCCGGCCGAACTGTACGCGCTCCTTGGCATAGGCGACGGCGCGGTCGAGCATGGCCTGCGCCGCCCCCAGCATGTCGGCCGCCAGCATCACCCGGCCCGCGTGGCGGACGCGCGCCGCTACCTGGAGCGGAGCATTGGACGCCTCCAGCACCTCGACGGCCGGCGTCTCCGCAAGGTCGAGGTCCACAAGCGGCCGTGTCCGATCGACGCTGCGACGCAGGGTGGCAGTGATGCCCGTTGCGTCAGCGTCGAGCAGCGCGGCGCGGCCATCCGCCAGGTAAACGAGGAAGTGGGTGGCGGCGCCGCCATCCAACAGCCCATCCACCGCGCCGGAAAGCCGCCCGCCCTGGAGCCTGAGCGCAGTTCGACCGGTTTGCCCCGACATTCCGCCGAGGCCAACGCCAATCCGAATCTCGCCAGCGGCGATCCGGGGAATCCAGATCCGTCGCTGCACATCATCAGCGGCCGCCTGGAGCGCCCGGACTGCCATCACCTGGGAGGCCGCGAAGGGCGTCGGAGCGGCGTGGAAACCCAACGCCTCGGCAACCAGCGCCGCGTCGAGAAGGCCGAGCCCGGCACCGCCATATTCCTCTGGCACCAGCATCGCCTGCAGGCCGAGCTCGCCGAGCCCTTTCCACAGCTCCGCATCGAATCCGTTGCCAGGCTCGGCCAGCCGGCGCAGGACGTCGAGGGGCAGCCGCGCTGACAGGAAGCCCCTGAGAGAATGGTCGAAGAGCTTCTGATCTTCGGTCAGTCCGAAACGCATGTTCAGGCTCCCCCTGCTTTCGGTTCGCGCGGCAAACCAAGCCCACGCTCTCCGATGATGTTCTTCTGGATGTTCGAGGAACCGCCACCGATGATCAATCCGATGTCATACATGTAGTCGATGTGCCAAGTGGTGGCCGGATCGTCCTCCGCCGCCTCACCTTGAGGCTCGTAGGCGAGCCCGGCGGAACCCAGCACGTCGACCGCCAGGGAGGTCAGGCGGTGAGCGAGCATCGTGCCGTGATACTTCACGATCAGGCGTGCAAGGCTTGAATCGACTCCCTCCGCCTGATCGGTCAACAGACGCAGATTGTGGTAGCGGGCCGCCATCACCTCGCCTTGCAGCCGCAGCAACCTGTCGCGCCATTCCGCGCAATCCAGAAGGCGGGAGCCGTCCGGTCGCGGCTCCTGCATCATCCGGCGAATGGCTTCGAGACGGTGCTGCAGCTTGTTGGCATCACCGAGAAGCAGCCGTTCGTATTTCAAGGTGATGTTGGCAACCTGCCAACCATCGCCGCGCCCCATCACGATCTGGTCCACGGGCACGCGAACGTCGGTGAAGAAGGTCTCGTTGAACTCCGCCCGTCCTGTCATGGTGCGCAGCGGACGAACCTCGATCCCCGGCGTGTTCATCGGAACCAGAAGGTAGGACAGACCGGCGTGCTTCGGCTTGTCAGGCTCTGTCCGGCAGAGCAGGAACATCATGTCGGCATAGTGGGCCGAGCTTGTCCAGATTTTCTGGCCGTTGATGACGAAGAATCCGTCCTCCACCGCCGCGCGCGTGTGCGCGGCGGCGAGATCCGAACCGGACCCGGGCTCCGAGTAGCCCTGGCACCAGATCACCTCGCCCCGAATGGTAGGGCCGATCCAACACCGCTTTTGCTCTTCCGTGCCGACCTCCAGCAGTGTCGGCACCAGCATGCTGATGCCCTGGTTGTGGATGCCCGGCGAAACGCCGCTCCGGCTGAACGCGTCGGCGATGATCGCCATCTCGGTGACATCATGAGGGGCGCCGAAGCCGCCATACTCACGTGGTATGTTTCGAGCAAAGTAACCGCACTCGAGCAGCAGCGCCTGCCACTCCAGAACCTTCCTGTCGGGCCGCTTGCGCCCGCCGCCAAGCCGGGGCGCGCGGTCGCGGTGTCGGGCGATGAAGGCATTCACTTCATCGCGTAGTGCCCGATGCTTTTCGGTCAGTGTCAGATCCATGGACGTCCTCGCTGTGCGAGCCTCTCGCCGGCCCGCCTTGAACGAATACTCTTCCGCGCTCTGTCGCGAGGAATCTGGTTCCGGAACCCCACCCTGCCCGGACCTGAGCCCCGAGCACGCGCAGGCCCGCCAGGGCGTTTTCGGGCGCTACGAGCTTCGCGTGCCAGCATCGAGCTTGTGTATCCGCGCATTCTTGCCGGAGCCGCTCGACACGAGAAACTCTCCGGCGCCATACCCCGCTTCGATGGGAATACGGAGGAGCCGCCCACCCTCCGCCGTACTGGCTTCCGGCCGGACGGTGACGATCCGGGATGCCCGAGCGGCGCCGAGTGCTTCGGCCACGGTTCGGTGTTGTCCGACCTTTTCCAGGTTCAACCGCGTTGGAAACAGAACCGTGTGGCGGCCCGCATCGGCGTCCTCGCACGCCTGGCGTGGTGTCACCCAGACGGAGTCGACCGATTCTCTACCGTCGTGACGCAGTAGGTGATCGAGCGGTGCCTCGGCGAGGAAGAAGTGGGTATCGAACCGCTTGGGCATGTGCGGCGGCGTTATCCAGTGGGCGAAATGCACGAGCCGGTCGAAGGCCGCAACCAGACTTTCCAGCTCGATCATATCGGCGAAGCTGAGACTGCCCGCCTCGATTGCCTGCCGGTAGGTAGCTCCCAACGCCTCCGCCCGGGCGCCGTCCAGCAGCGGCCCACGAGTGGCCGTTCGGGCGAACAGCACGCCGCATTCCTCGAAGGCTTCCCGCGCCGCGGCCGCCATCACGCTCAGCATCTCGTCGCTGATTTGGTCAGCACCGTCCGCCAAGCGGCGCCATCGGGGATCGGCGTCTCCGGCGCTCGCGGAGCCGCCGGGGAACACCAGGGCTCCTGACGCGAACTCAATCTCGTGATGGCGAACCACCATGAAAACTTCCAGCCCATCCGCGCCGTCACGCGCAAGCATCAGCGTCGCGGCGGTGCGCGGCGTCACAGGTTCGGTCACGAGCACACCTCGGAGTCGGAAGGATTGGGTCTGATCAGGTCAGCCATGGTGAGCCACGGCCGGGGCCTGATCGGCGAGGGTGGCGGATAGTCTTTCAACCGCCTCGGCGTAGTCCTTCATGAAGTCATACACGACCGACCTGACGGACTGTTCCGTGTTCATCAGGCCCACGCACTGCCCGACAAAGTAGGCAGCGATCTCCTTGGCGCCTTCGTGACCCGCCTCTGCGAGCTTGTCCACCTTGGCCATCGCCGGGCGCGTAAGAATTCCTTGCAAAGGCATCGGCAGGGGATCGGGCGCCCCCTTGGCGCCCCATGCGTCCGACCAGGCGGACTGCAACTGCCGGGTCGGCTTGCCGGTCCTGCTGCGGGAACGCACCGTTTTGGCGGAGGACGCTTCCAGCATCTTCTCCTTGACGGTCGGCGTCGTCTCTGCCTCCGTCGTCGTGAGCCACACCGACCCGCACCAAACGCCGGCTGCCCCCATCGCCATGCACGCGGCCATCTGGCGGCCGGTAGCAATGCCGCCCGCCGCCAGCACGTCGATGTTGTCGTAGTCCTGCACCGCCTGGATCACTTCGGGGACCAGCACCATCGTCGAGATCTCGCCGCAATGGCCGCCCGCTTCACCGCCCGCGGCGACCAGGACATCGACGCCCGCCTGTGCATGCTTGACGGCATGGCGCCTGGATCCGGTCAAGGCGCCGACGAGGATGCCCCGCGAATGCGCCTCCGAAATGATGGACGCGGGGGGCACGCCAAGCGCATTGACGAACATCTTGATCGGATACTTGAACGCGATCTCCAGCATCTTGGCGGCGCCGCTCTCGCGCATGAAGGACGAGTCACGATCGTCGTATTTGCCGGTCCAGACGTCGGAACTATCGATGCCGTGCCGTTCAAGCAGGTCCGCAACGAATTTGCGATGCTCCTCCGGGACATTCCCCTGAAGCTCCGCGTCGTCCGAGTCCGAATCCTTGCCTACCATGTTCTGGGGGATCAGCAGGTCGATGCCGAACGGCTTTCCGTTGACGCGCTCGTTGATCCAGGTCAGCTCGACATCCAGCTTCTCCGGATTCAGGCCGACCGCGCCGAGCACGCCGAATCCCCCAGCATTCGTCACCTCGGCGACGACATCCCGGCAATGCGAAAAGGCGAAAAGGGGAAATTCGATCCCAAGTTTCCCGCAGAGCCTCGAGTTCAACATTTCCTTACCCCGTCTGATTTCGTGAAATTGGCCGGCGGCCGTCTCAGCACATCTCCAGTTGCCGGTATCCATCCGTTGCCACGGCATTGGCCCTCGCGCGAAAGGCGGGCGCGCTTCCGCTGTAGCGTGCAATGATCCGCGTCTGCTTGCCTTCGACGTTCTGGTTGATCCCGGTCATCCAACTATCGACGTCGTTCGAAAGCAGGCCTTCCCCCGCCTTGAGCACGAAGCTGGTCCAGCCCTCGACCGCCTCAGGCCGTGGTACGACGTACGTGTAGTGATGCTGACGCATGTACTGGATCAGGTTGGTGATCCAGAGGACATTGTACTCGGCCGATCGCGGTATGTTGCCGAGAGCCGTGTGCGGACCGATGCACATGAACATGTTCGGGAAGTCCGCGATCTGGATCCCCAGGAATGTTTCGAGCGCGGCCCGCCATTTCTCCTTGAGCTTTGCTCCGCTCACGCCGCGGATGTCGATGCGATCGAAGCTTCCGGTGATGGCGTCGAAGCCGGTGGCGTAAACGATCATGTCGAAGGCGAAGCCGCGGTCCGCGAGCTCCAGGCCGGTCGGCGTGATACGCCGGATCGGATTCTCGAGAATGCTGACTAGTTCGACATTCGGCTGGTTGAACACCTCGTAGTAGCCGGATTCCTGGGGAACCCGCCGTGTGCCGAACCCGTGATCCTTCGGGATCAGCAGATCGGCGACCTTCGGATCATGCACCCGTTTGCGAATCTTGCGAGCGACGAATTTCGATACCTCGTCGTTGGCGGCACGATCCGTCATCATGTCCTTGAAGCCACCGACCCACATTGAGAAGCCGGGGGTCTGGTATTGTTTTTCCCAGAATGCCTCCCGCTCTTCCGGCGGTAGATCGAAGGTCCGGCGACCATCGGGGGTGTGCAGGAATCCAGCCGAGGTCTGTTCGCAGAGCTGGAACATCTCAGGGTACCACGCGCGCAGCCGCTTCATTTCGTTCCTGGGAATTGGCCGGTTGTGCAACGGCTTGCACCAGTTCGGGCGGCGCTGGAACACCGTGAGGGATTTCGCCGTCTTGGCGATCTCCGTTATGACCTGGACGCCACTCGCTCCGGTACCGATCACGGCGACCCGCTTGTCCTCGAAAGTCACCGGATGTTTCGGCCACAAACCGGTATGATAAGCCTCGCCCGCGAAGCTTTCCCGTCCAGGGACTTTCGGAAAGGTCGGCGCGGAAAGCGGGCCGACCGCCGTTACGAGGAAGCGGCATGTGTGCCACGAACCGTCCTCCAACCGGACAGCCCAGGAGCGGGGGTCATCGTGGTAATGGCACGCGGTCACTTTGCTCGCGAAGCTGATGCTGCGGCGGAGGTCGAACTTATCGGCGACGTGGTTCAGATATCGCTCGGTCTCCGGCTGTCCCGCGAAGTGCTCGCTCCAATCCCATTCGTCCAGCAGTTCCTGGCTGAAGGAATATGCGTACGAGTAGCTTTCGCTGTCGAAACGCGCCCCCGGATAGCGGTTCCAGTACCATGTCCCGCCGACGCCGGTGCCCATCTCGAACAGCCGGACATTCATGCCGAGGCGGTCGCGCAGGCAATGCAGCTGAAAAAGGCCGGATATGCCGGCGCCGATAATGATTGCGTCCCATTCCGGTATGGGCGCCGGATCTGCGCGACGCAACGTTTCAGATGTGTGGGTTTGCATTGATGCCGCTCCGGGGTCCGCGAGGTTGCGTTTGACGTGCGAATGGCCTAGCGGCGGGACCTGATCGTGGCCCGTCCGGGCGTCATGATCTCGCCGGCCTCCGACTTGACGAACACCGAGATCTCCGCCTCGAGGTCGGCAGGCCTGACCGCCTCTATCCTTCCTCCGGAGATCAGCGTTTCGCCGAGGTAGCTTGCCCGCCGGTTCGAATACTCGAACTCGATGAGGTCGCCGTCATCACCCAGCCAGTTGATAACGGCTTGCGTGAGCCAGTCGCCTTGCAGCGGACCGTCGACCACGATCGCGGGATGCTTCTCCACCTCGGTGGTATAGCCGGCATCATAGTGGATGCGATGCGCGTTCCAGATCGCGGCATTATAGAGAAACAGGGATACGTTGGTCGGTGCATGACGACGCTCGGGCAGGCAATCGCCGACTTGGATGTCCTTGATACTTCGCATGATAAGGTTCCTCAGCGAACAATGCGCGTTTGCACTTCTTCGGCCACCCGTTCTCCAGTTTCGGTTCGCACGTCAATTGTATAAACGAGGAAAATCAGGTCGCCCTTCGAGCCACGCTTTTCATAGATATCCGAGAGGGTGCGAACGGCCACGAGGACGTCGCCGGGCTTTATCCGGCAGAAATAGCGGGTCTTCGTGCCACCGGCCATGACACGCTTCAGCGGCAGGTCAGGCAAGAGCGAGGTCGTGGCGATGCCGTCCGGCCCCAGTTCGTTCACCGGCACGAGCGGACGAAGCGCGCCGAACAGAAACATCGGCGGAGCCTCATCCCCGTCGAGGAATTTCTTCAGCCGCTGCTCCGTGGCGATCGAATACTTGATGATCTCGCGGCGACTAACCTCGACCCGCATCGGCGGATCGGACGCGCCGATCATACCCCGTGCCTTGTCCGGTATCAGACCCATATCGCGATCTCGCCTACCGCCCGTCTCTCGCCGAAATTCGGGTACGACAGATTTCTGGTTCATCCATGGCATTAGCCTCTATCCTAGCCGCAACAATCTGACGCTTTCGGAAAGCCGTCCCGCCGCAGACTGCATCGCGCGGCTAAGTGGTCCGAGAGCATCGTCGCCGAGGTCGTGCGAATGCCCTGCCGCCGTCAGGATCAGCAGCAGCTCCCATGAGGGGGACAGAACAGGTACCGAGACCTGCGTGACGCCTTGGAACATGGTTCCGCGATCCACCGCGAAACCAGATTGCTTCGCTTTCTTCACCCGCGCTACGAACTCAGGAACGGAAGGCTTGCGGTACCACCTGACCTGCGCCAGCAGGGCCTCGAGTTCCGATTCGGTGCTGTTTCCGAATGCGGCCATGATTACGCCCGATGCGCCAGCCGGGCCGGGATATTGGCGCCCAACCATCACGTATAAATCGGTGCGAAACGCGGTGCCGACCCAATCCAGCAAGAGTAGCGAGGAGCGGCCCAGCACCTTGGACAGGTACACCGAGACGCCATGTGCGTCGGAAAGCGTATCCATTAGCGGGCGCGCCAAGTCCATCAGCCCGCTGCGCTGCAACACCCCGTACGCGAATTCGAGAAGGTGCAGGCTTATCGAGTAGCTGCGCGTCGCCTCGTCATAGCCGACAAAGCCCTCAGCTTGCAGCGTGCGCAGGATGTTGTAGGCAGTGCCGCGATGGAGGCCCGCGGCGCGGGCGACCTCGCTCGCGTTCAAGGGCCGCTCGGAGGCATGCAGCGCGCGGAGAACATTCGCGGCCGCGACGATCGCGCCGACCGGCTTCCCAGGCGTTGCCGTCGTGCTGCCGGCCGCCGCCGGTCCCCAACGGCTCGCACCGGTCGGCTCGCCTTCGAGGTCCTTCGCTTGAAGCGTTCTGGGTGAGCTCGCCGGCTCCCGGTCCATTCCTCTAACCTATCAAGCGCGTTGCCGCATGCCGGCGATCATGATACGCACGTGCCCGGTCGGCGCAATACAAATCATCTGTCTTCCATCGAAGACGTCGAGGAACGATATGCCCGTAGATCCGCAGATCCAGGCATTGCTCGATAAAGGAACGGGTGTGCCCGCTACGCACACCCTGCCGGTCGACGTGGCGCGCGCGCAGTACGAGGCCCGGATCGCTTCGATGGCGCCGCCGGCTGCGGTCGCCGACGTATGCGAGCGGACGATCGACGGACCGGGCGGGCCGTTGCGACTGCGCATCTATACGCCACTCGGAACCGGCCCCTTTCCGTTGCTCGTGTTTTTTCACGGCAGCGGCTTCGTGCTGTGCAGCCTCGACACGCATGACGGCATGTGCCGCAACCTGTGCGTCGGGGCGGCGTGTGTCGTCGTGTCGGTCGATTACCGGCTGGCCCCTGAGCACAAATTTCCCGCCGGAATCGAGGATTGCCTGTACGCCGTCCGCTGGGCGGCCGCCCACGCCTCCGAACTGGGCGCCGATCCAACGCGCGTCGCCGTCGCGGGCGACAGCGCCGGCGGCAACATGGCCGCGGTTGCCGCGCTCAGGCTGCGCGACGAAGGCGGGCCGGCCCTGTGCGCCCAGCTGCTGCTCTACCCGGTGACGGACTACCACACGCCCGGCACGCCCTCATACGAAGAGAACGCCGAGGGCTACGGGCTCACCCGCGACACGATGAAATGGTTCTGGAAGCACTACCTGAGCGATCCTGCGCAGGGGGCGCACCCGCATGCCTCGCCGCTCCGCGCCCGTGATCTGTCCGGCTTGCCGGCGGCGCTCGTCATCACCGCCGAATACGATCCCCTGCGCGACGAAGGCGAATTGTACGCCGACAAGCTGCGCGCAGCCGGCGTGCCGACGGCCATGACGCGCTATGACGGTGTCAACCACGGCTTCATGTTCTGGGTCGGCGTCGCTGACAAGGCCGGCGCGGCGATGAACGAAGCCTGCGAATGGCTGCGCGGCGCCTTTGCCGGTCCGCACATTCCTGACTGATCCCGCCATCCGGAGCGCCATATGCGTCGCGGCGACGCGCACCTCCAAGCCGCACAATCCTATCAGACCGATAGCCTCGACGCGCTGATCGTCGGCGCCGGGTTCTCCGGCCTGTACCAGCCGCTCTGCCTGCGCGACCGCCTCGGCGTCTCGGCGCTGGTGCTCGAGGCCACCTGGTACTGGAACCGCTACCCAGGCGCGCGATGCAATTCCGAGAATCTTGACAGGGTTCTTCGTGCTCTACCGCCTCCAAGCCTCAACTACGACCTCACCTTCACCATCCAGGGTGGCACGGTGCTGCGCGGCATCATCGCCCGCGGGCTCGGCCTGCGCTGACCGCAAGAGCGAAGGAGATCACATGACGTCAGCAGAGCAACCCGGCCGTGGCGGTCCGCTCGCCAGCGTGAAAGTGCTGGAGTTTGCCGGCATCGGGCCGGCGCCGATGGGCGCCATGATGCTGGCTGACATGGGCGCCGAGGTGCTGACGATCGATCGCGTCGAGGCGGTCGAGCTCGGCAGCCCGCGGACACCGGGCTTCGACCTGCTGCGCCGCAACCGGCTGGTCGCCAAGCTCGACCTCAAGAGCAAGGACGCCCAGGCCTGCGCGCTCGACCTAGCGGCGCGCGCCGACGTGCTGATCGAGGGCTTCAGGCCGGGCGTCATGGAGCGCCTCGGCCTCGGGCCCGAGCTCTGCCACGCGCGCAACCCGCGGCTGGTCTATGCGCGCATGACAGGCTGGGGCCAGAATGGCCCGCTTGCCGGTCAAGCGGGGCACGACCTCAACTACATCGCGCTTTCGGGCGCGCTGCACGCCATCGGCCGCGACGGCGGGCCGCCGACGCCGCCGCTCAACCTGGTCGGCGACTTCGGCGGCGGCGCCCTCTATCTCGTGGTCGGCGTGCTCGCCGCCCTGCAGTCGCGCCACACGACCGGCAAGGGTCAGGTCATCGACGTCGCCATGGTCGATGGCGCGCTATCGCTGATGACGGCCTTCTACGGCAACTATGCCTCCGGCCGGATGTCGCTCGAGCGCGGCACCAACGTCGTCGACGGCGGCGCGCCCTACTACGACGTCTACCAGTGCGCCGACGGCGAGTACGTCTCGGTGGCCTCGATCGAGACGCGGTTCCGCCGTGAGCTCTACAAGAGGCTCGGCCTCGATCCCGACAGCCTGATTGGTCAGGACGGTGCGGCGCAGCGCCACGCGCTGAAGCCGAAGCTCGCCGCGATCTTCAAGCAACGCACGCGCGCCGAATGGTGCAACGTCTTCGAGGGTAGCGACGCTTGTTTCGCCCCGGTGCTGTCGATCGCCGAGACGGCGGCGCATCCGCACAATGTCGCGCGCGGCGCGCTGCAGGTGATCGATGGCATCACCCAGCCGGCCCCGGCGCCGCGCTTCCAGGGCACGCCCTCGCCCGTGCCGCGGCCGCCGCGCCGTTCCGGCACCGACACCGACGACGTACTGCCGCGCTGGGGCGTCGATGCCGACACGATCGGCCGCCTGCGCGCCGCCAACGTCCTCGCCTGAGCCAACGGAGCTGCCGTGCAGCCTTACCCCATCCTATGGCGATATCGGCATGTCGCGCGCCGACCGCGCCGGGTGACCTGCCGAGCTGGCCGAGTTCCCGCAGGTCGCCAGGGTCCTGGCGCGGCTTGGCCCGCCGATGGCTCGACACCCGCACCGTCGCGAACTGCTCTTGCCCGCTGGAAACGCCAGAGGGAGCCGCGTCATGACGTTTAGGAATGCCGATAAGGCGGCTGGCATCGCTGAGGGCGATCTCACAGGTCTCGCCGACGCTGTGTTTCACGATATCCCGGATGCTGTGATTTGTGCTGACTATGAGGGGCTTATCCGGTTCTGGAATGCCGGCGCGGAGCGCATCTTCGGCTTCTCGCGCGATGAGGCGGTTGGTCAGTCTCTCGAGATCATCATTCCCGAACGCCTCCGGCAGCGCCACTGGGACGCCTACCGCCGCATGATGGAGACCGGGCGATCCCGGCATCCATCGAACGAACCCCTCTCGGTGCCGGCCCAGACCAAATCCGGACAGACGATCTCCATACAGTTCACGGTTGCGCCGCTGCCCGGTCCGTACGGCGTAGTGGCGGGTATCGTTGCGGTGCTGCGCTACGCGACCGCGACGTTTCAGGAACTGAGGAGACTGCGTGCGGACAAACGCGGGATGTGATCCCAATAAACTCATGCCGCGCGCCCGACGAGACAATATCCGTCGCGAATGTTGAGCCCGATCAGCGTGCGATTGATAGAGCCTGCGACAAGCTCAATCGCCTACGCCGCGGAATATGGCCCGACTACGCCGCGGACAGTGAGTGCTGAGAAAGAGAGCGCTGCGAGTAACTCGTCAAAGAGAACTTGACGAGTTGCGGCGCCACTCGAGGATTGGCAGGCTTGATGCGAGACGAGGAATGTCGATGCTTCATGCGACGCCCGGCTGTCGTGTGATGGGGCCGTCGGGTTCCGAGGACCATCGAACCGAGCCAAGCAGAAGACGCCGAGCTTGTGACGCTGCTGAGCGGCGCCAAGCATGCAGCTCGCGAGCTGAAGCGGGCGCAGATCCTGCTGGCGGCCGACGCGGGGACCGGTGAGGAGAAGATCGCCCGCGCGATTGGGGTGGGCGGCTCCACAGTGTACTGGACCATGCGGCGCTTCGTGCCGGCCAACCGAGTGGCGGCGCTGGGCGAGGAGGCGGTGCCGTGGGCGAGGATGGTGGCGGTACGGCTGCGCGAGTCGCCGAGCGAGCTGCACTTCGCCGCGGACTGGTAGGTGCTGGACGCGGTTATAGCCACGATCATCGGCCCGACTGCAAGCAGATCTGCGTCGCCCTGGTAGAGACCTTCGACAGCTTTCCGTGGTCTGCTGGTATTCCCCGGTGCCTTGATTGACAGTAAGATGGCCGAGTTCTAACCTTTCTGCGATCAACCAAACGATTGGTCAAATATCGCTCGCTCGGTCAAAGCTGCCGTCCACGATCTTGAGAAGATAAGATGCTCGGCCTTCGCGGAATGATGATGCCCGGCAATCCTGCCGTCGCGGACTGCCACGACCCGATGTATGACCCGCTATGGGCGGCGTCGATCTCGGGTTGCCCTTGAGCTTCCCTATCCTCACGAGCCAGCAGGACACGTTCAAAGTACGCGGTCGGAAGATTAATGGCTTTGTGTCGACCATCCGGGGCTGTCTGGGCATCATAGGTACATTCTTCTTCGGCAGCATGTTCGAGTGCCATCCGAAACTCGAGCTGGCTTGTGCCGCAGCCGATGTGGGCTCGGTGCCACATTTCATGTACCGTATGGACCACGCTTGGGAGCGCACCGTTGCTACGCCGCATTCCAGGATGGCTGGATGGCCTTCAAGAAGAACGAGTTCTGCACCGTCCGTCGGCTGATGTGCGCGAACGACTTCCCTTACGCTCCACCTGATCGAAAGCGCAGGTCGTTTTTGGTAAGGCAAACCGGGACCGGCACCTGGATCCAGCAAGCTTCGAGGAGGACTCGCCATGTATGAGCTGGTGATTCGTGGAGGCGAGGTCGTGGACGGCTCGGGACTGCCTTCCTATCGCGCCGACATCGGCATTCGTGGTGGCCGCATCTCTCGTATCGGGCGTATCAAGGAGCGAGGCCGAGAGGAGCTAGATGCACGCGGGCTCGTGGTGGCGCCGGGCTTCATTGACGGACACACCCATATGGATGCGCAAGTCGCGTGGGATCCGCTCGGCACTTGCTCATGCTGGCATGGTGTGACCACGGCTATCATGGGCAATTGCGGCTTCACGCTTGCGCCGTGCCGCCCGGACGAGAAGCATCTCGTGCTCCGCAATCTCGAGCGCGCTGAAGACATCCCCGCTGAGGCCATGGCAGCCGGGATCGATTGGACATGGGAGACGTACGCCCAGTATCTCGATGCGCTGGAGGGCTGGCGCAAGGGGATCAACTACGCGGGGTACGTCGGACATTCAGCACTGCGCACCTATGCCATGGGCGAGCGCGCGTTCTCAGAACCAGCGACCGCCGACGATCTCGTGACCATGAAGCGTGAGCTGTCGAACGCGTTACACGCGGGGGCGATCGGCTTCACCACGTCGCGTACGCGAAACCACGCGACGCCCGATGGCAGTCCCGTGGCGAGCCGGGTCGCGGCGTGGAGCGAGGTCCGCGAGCTGGTAGGCGTGATGAGCGAGCTTGGAGCAGGCGTCTTCGAAATCGCGAGTGAGGACACAGGCCGCGATCCTGAGCGGATCCGCGACTACCTCAACCGTCTCCGCGATCTCGCTGTGGAGACGGGGGTGCCCGTGACCTGGGGGATGTTCAGCTCGCGGGCGGTACCAGACCACTGGCGGCAGTTCTTCGCGTTGCTGGACGAAACCGCGCGAGCGGGCGGGCGGATGTTCGCGCAGGTGCACAGCCGCGCCATCAGCGTGCTGCTATCCTTCGAGACAAGCCTGCCTTTCGATGGCCTGCCAGAGTGGGGACCGCTGCGTGCCCTTCCGCTCGCCGAACAGCGTGCTGCGTTACGCGACCAAACCCTGCGGACGAGACTCATCGCGGCCGCGAACCGGATGGATTCGGCCCGAGCGGTGGGCGCCGAGGCGCGCCGCCCGGACTACGAATGGCTCTTTCTCATGGAACAGGCGGTTGGGCCGCACCGCTCCATCGCCAGCATCGCACGCGAGCGCGACGTCGATCCGGTCGAGGCGATGATCCAGCTTGCGCTTGAGCGCGACCTTCGCTGCTTCTTCGTCCAACCGCTGTCGAACGGACAGGACGACATCGTGCTCGAAATGATGCGCCATCCCCGGTCCGTGGTGACGTTCTCGGACTCCGGCGCGCACGTCTCACAGATCATGGATTCCTCGCTTCAGACGCACGTGCTCGCGTATTGGGTGCGGGAGCGGAAGGCGCTGACGTTGGAGGAAGGCGTTCGCCTGCTGACCCTTGAGCCGGCATCCGCCTGGGGACTTCATGATCGGGGCCTGCTGCGCGAGGGATTGGCCGCCGACCTCGTTGTGTTCGATCCCGACCGAGTGGCGCCGCTCATGCCCGAGGTCGTCGACGACCTGCCGGCGGGGGCGCGGCGGCTGCGCCAGAAGGCGACGGGCTTTGCGGCATCCATCGTCAACGGCGGCGTCGTGCTGCGCGACGGCGAGCATACCGGCGCACATCCCGGCCGCGTGCTCCGCGGCCCTCTCGCCGCGGCAGCGCTCCGCTAGCGGCGAAGCGGGAGATACAATGCGAGGCAGCAGATGATCTCCCATCCGCTGGCCGGCGTGCTGGTCGTGGATTTCACGCAGTACGTTGCCGGTCCGGTCTGCACCCGGGCAATGGCCGAGCTGGGCGCCGAGGTGATCAAGATAGAACTGGCACCGCAGGGCGACTTAGCCCGGGCCATGCCAGTCAAGCGCAACGGGCGCAGCGCCTATTTCATCCAGCAGAACCTCGGCAAGCGCAGCCTGTGCGTCGACCTGCGCGACAAGCGTGGGCTCGATCTGGTCAAGCGGCTGATCGCCAAGGCCGAGGTGATGGTGGAGAACTTCTCTCCCAGCACGATTACGCGTTTGGGTCTCGGCTGGGAAGTCGTGCACGCCTTGAACCCTGAGCTGATCCTGTGCTCGGTTTCAGCCTTCGGCCAGTCCGGTCCGCTTTCCCAGCAGCCCGGTTTCGATTTCATTGCCCAGGCCTACACCGGCGTGACGGCAATGATCGGCGACAAGGACGGCATCCCGCCGATGGCCGGCGTCGCCATCGGCGATGTTGGCGCCGGCGTCACGGCGCTGGCGATGATCCATGCCGCGCTCTATGGGCGACTGAAGCACGGCGACGGTGGGCGCTGGCTTGACGTCGCGCTGATCGACTTCTACTTCCACAGCCACGGCTTGGCAGTGGAACTGGCCAGCGCGTCGGGCGGCACCATCAAGCCGACTCGCAACGGTAGCCGGCACTTCTCGGTGGTGCCAGCCGGCATCTACAAGAGCCGCGAAGGCCATATCGTGCTGGTGCCGGTAGGCGAGGACATGTGGCGTCGCCTGGCCCGCGCCGTGGATCGTGCCGATCTTTTAGATGATCCTCGCTTTGCCGACAGTGCCGGGAGGGCACGTCATGTCGAGGTGCTGGAGCAGATCATCACCGACTGGCTCCAAGCGCAGCCCTCCGATGCTGTGGCACTCGGCGTGCTGCAGCAGCATCGCGTGCCTTGCGCCCCGGTGCTCTCGGTCGAGGATGCCATGCGTCACCCGCACCTGGTCGAGCGCTACACCGTGCGCGACGTCGAGGACGCTGCGCTAGGCCTGTTTCAGGTGCCCGGCCCGCTCCTGCACCTGGTCGGCCAGCCGCCAGTCAACACACCGACCGCACCCTCGCTGGGCGAGCACAACGCGGATGTGCTGTCGCGCCATTTGGGATTGGCCGCAGCCGAGATTGCAGTGTTGGAAGGTGACGGTGTGCTGAGGCGCGACGTCGGCTAGACTAAGACTAGTCGCGGACGCGCTCGCTGCTACAATGGCTATCCATGGCAAACATTGAGGAGATCATTGCGGCAGCGGCGAGGGTGTTTCAGCGGAAGGGCTATCACGCCGCCACCGTCCAGGACATCGCGGATGCTGTCGGGATCCTCAAGGGTAGCCTTTACCATCATTTCAAGAGCAAGGACGATCTGCTTTACCTCATCGTCAAGGAACCGATCTTCCGGATGTACAGCAGGATGGGCGAGATTGCTGCCAGCGATCTGCCGGCGAGCGAGAAGCTCCGACGCGCCATTCTGGCTCACCTCGATGGCTTCGACCAGCACTACCCCACCTGTTCGTCTATCTCCGCGAGCGGGAGGAGATGAAGCGCCTGTTCCGCCAGCAGCTCAATCTCTCGCCGAAGCAGTATGAAGGCTATTGGCAACGGATCTTACGTGAGGGCGTAAAGGCCGGCGAGTTTCGAGCGGATCTGGACGTGCCGGTGGTCACGTACGGTCTGCTCGGGATGCTGAATTGGGCATACAAATGGTACAAGCCTCGCGGACGGCTCGGTGTGCGCGAGGTCGCCGAACAGTTCTCGACGCTCGCACTCGCCGGTCTTTCTGTTGCGTCGCCGAAGACGAGGCCCTCCCGCAAGCGTCGTCATGTCGCCTGGCATAAGGGTTGGCACGAGAACCTTCTGGACATAGAGCAAGAAGCCTTGGCCATTGATCGGGCCTTCAAGATCGTAGTCTTCCAACGTCGATGTCGCTCCCTGGCCTTCAGGCGCTGGCCGCGAGGCACCCAGCCAGCTGCGAAGGATCGATGCGGTTCTAGGCGGCCGAACTGCCACTTCGATGTACCGATATTGCGGGAAATGCACGTCCGTCATTGCGCAGTTCTCGCAGCAAGTTCCGCCAGTATTTCCGGCCCATCGCTCCCTAGGGTCCCCATGGGTCGATGGATCATGGGCGGGGTGCCCTGCAAGCGCAGGGGGCTTGCCAAGAGTGGCCAGACTTGGCCCGTGGCATCCCGTGCGTGGATCACAAGGCGGCGCGCGCAGGTCTGCTGCGCCTGCAGCATCTCTGCGGCCGAGAGGATGGGCGCAGTGCGGCAGCCGGCCTCAGAGAGAGCGGCGGCAAGCGCCGCCCGCGTCATGCCCCGGGCGCGTTCGCGAGTTAAGCCTGCTGGCAGCATGTCCTTGTCCGCCATGCCGTCCGCCTCGACCAGCACGAATCCGTCCCTTGCGGGAACGGCGATGGACATCGGTGCTGCTTGCTCGCCGTTCCATAGAATTGCCGAGAGCCAGGCGCAGACGTCCTGCATGGAAAGGTCGATGAACTGGCCGAGCCCGGTCCGGTCACGTGCCTCCAGAGCGGCAAGAATCGAGACTACTGCAATCTCGGCCCCCATCACGTCGGCGATGGAGATGCCAGCTTTCACCGGCACGTCGCCGGCTCGTGTCAGATCCATGAAGCCCGACATGGCCTGAATGACAGTGTCGAAGGCCGGCCGCCCGGGATAGATCGTGTCCGCGCCGAAGCCTGAAACGGCACAGTAGATGAGGCGCGGATTGATGCGTGCCAGCTGCTCGCTGGAGCAACCCCGCTTGGCGAGGGCGCCCGGCTTCAGGTTCTCGATCAGCACGTCGGATCGCCCGACGAGATTCTTCAGGGTCTCGACGTCGGGCGGACGCTCGAGATCCAGGACAAGGCTGCGTTTGCCGACGTTGGTGTACGTGAAGAAATAGCCGGTGCCATCCTTGATCGGCGGCCAACCTCGGACTGGCTCGCCCTCACGCGGCTCGATCTTGATCACGTCGGCGCCGATCGACGTCTGCCTGTTCGGGCCGATACGCTTCCTTGGACGCAGGAACTGATCGAGTGGGCGGGCCGCTTCGTGGGCAGCGGCTCGGTTTGGCAAGACGCTCGACCGCGTTGTTCAGCGTCTCCCAATGCGTCATATAGGGGACGCCATCCGCAGTGGACTTGATTGCCATGGCTTCGTTGAGGTCCGCCCCCGCGGAGAAATATCGCGGACCTCCGGTGACAATCACGCCGCGCACCGACGGATTCTCGTCCGCGCTGGCACAAGCCGTCGCGATCTCCTGCATCATCCTGACGCTGAAGGCGTTGCGTCGGTCCGGCCGGTTCAGCGTGATGACAAAGGACGCGCCGTCCTGGCTTGTGAGGATGGTTTCGAACGCCATTTGCGACAACCTTCCGATGGTTCGCAGTTGACAAATGCGGGGATCGGGCATGCTGGCACAAGCAGAGGCGCCTGGTCGCCCGCTTGAACCGCGCCCCAACCTCACATCAACCAAACGCAGGGTCAAGTCTCCGTGCCATCTGTGTCGGCTGAAGCGTTCGCCCGACGCTGCTCTTGGTCACCACGGTCCTACCAATTGGCCGTGCCCCAGCATTTATGCATCTGCCATCTGTGGCCAGTCCCGCTGTTGGCGATGCTCGGCGATGCGCAGCCGCGCAAAAGTTACGGTTTTCGCAATTCTTCATCGAGCAAGGCCCTGTTGATTCCAGATAGCGCACTTAGGCATACTGTACTTGGGAAGGGGGTGCCGCTTTTTCGGTCGTGGGGACCGTCCACAGCGGAGCCGGGCGCGGTATCGGCCAGCTGACCGATACCGCTCTTCCCCAGCCCAGCAGGGAAACCCGCCGTCGCTGGTTCGGGCCATTCATGTGAAATCTGAAAGCCCTTCTTCGCGATATCGGCGTGGCCCTCTATGGGTGGCTGCGAGCGACTGCAAGCGCGCTTGCGCGCGAAGCCATCAGGATGGCGCGACTAACCGAGTCCCAGCTTGGGACGCACCCAGGAGGCCAGCTTTCCGATGGCGTCGTCGGCCTCCGGCGCGACGCCCGCCAGGAAGTGGAAGACGTGCTGCATGTCGGGATAGACGTCGACGGTGACATCGACCCCCGCCTTGCGCGCCCTCTCGGCGAACCGTTGGCTGTCGTCGAGCAGCGTCTCGTCGCCGCCGACCTGGATGTAGACCGGTGGCAAGCCCTTCAAGTCGGCATAGAGCGGACTGGCCAACGGGTCCTTCGGGTTCCCGCCCTCGCCCAGGAACGTGCCGGCCATCACCTTGATGATGTCGCGCGACACCAGCACGTCCTTCTCGGCATTGCTGTCAAAGCTCTTGCCGGTCGCCTCCATGTCGACCCACGGCGACAACGGCATGGTTGCAACCGGCATCGGCAAGCCGCGCTCGCGCGCCCGCAGCAGCGTCGTGATCGCAAGCCCACCACCGGCCGAATCGCCGGTGAGCGCAATGTGCTGCGGCTTGACGCCCTGATCGAGCAGCCAGCGATAGCTGGTCACCACGTCGTCGACTGGCCCCGGATGCACGTGCTCCGGGGCGCGGCCGTAATGTACAATCAGCGCGCGGCAGCCGATCACCTTGGCGAAATTCCCGTACACCTTGCGATGCGTGTACATCGAGCCGGTGACGTAGCCGCCGCCGTGAGTGCAGAGCAGCACGCGGTCTTGCACGCAGCCCTTCGGCGTCGCCCACAGCGCGGGCACGCCGCCGGCCGTCACCTCGACATAGTCAACGCCGCCAGGCTCGGCAGTGACGTCGCCCCAGTGCTCGAACATGCGGCGCATCTGGTCGAGCTCCATGGACGGGTTGGCGGCGAGCGCGGCCACCCAGCCCTTGTAGAGCGTCTTGAGCTCCTCCGACTGTACGCTCGGCATCTCGCCCTCCCTCACTCGGCCGCCGCGCGCTGCGCCGCCGGCGCGCCGACATAGTCGATGCCGACGCTCGGCAGCTCCACCTTGCCGCCGCACTCGCGGGCGATGACCGGCATCACTTCCTCGGCAAAGAGCTGCATCTGGTCCTCGATCTCACGGCCCTCGAAGCCGCCGAGCTCGAACCATGCGAGGAACGAGAAGTCCTCGTAACCGCACTCGGTCTTCATCTTCATGATCTTGTCGATCACGAACTGCTTGGAGCCCTGGATCGCAATCTCGCGCTCGCGCAGCATGTCGGCCGTGACGCGCTTGTTGAGGTCGAACATCGGCTCGTTGAGCCGCGCCACCACGGCGCCGAAGCCGAACGGGCCGTAGTAGTCGAATTGCAGCTCCATGGCGCGCGCCGCTCGCTCGAGCGCCTGCTTCTCCTTGCCCGGGGTGGTGATGTGGATGTAGCGGCTGGTCATGATGCCACGCCGCTTGGCAGCGTCCCAACCGTACTTGAAGCGGCCGCGCCCGTGCATGTCCGGCCAGCCGGCCTTCTCGGCCGCCTCATAGTAGATATCGATGTTCTTGCGCAGACGGTCGTTGGGCTCGACGATCATCACGCCGTTCAGTCCCTTCTCAGCCGCCCACTTGATCGAGCGCGAACTGGTCACCGGCTCCCAGAGCTGCGGATGCGGCTTCTGAACCGGTTGCGGAAAGACCTGCAGCTCCTTCAAGGTCGTGGTCGTTGCCTGCACGGGATTGCCTGCGGAGTACATGTCGGGCTCGCCGATCGCCACGACGTCCTCGAGTGCGCGACCGGCCTTCTCCATGCCGAAATAGGCCAGGGTCTGCTTGTGGTTCCACTTGGTGTAGGTCGGCGGCACCGAGAAGTTCTCGCCATGATGGGAGAAGGAGTCCTCCGTCCAGCACTTCTTCATCACCGCGATGACTTCCTCGAAGGCCTTGCGGTTGCGTTCCTGGTCCTGGATGGTCGAGCCGTAGGGGCGTCCCAGCGTCTCGTTCTCACGCGGCTGATAGCCGCGACCGACACCGCACTCGACCCGACCGCCGCTGATCACGTCCAGGAGTGCGACCTGCTCGGCGAGCCGCACCGGATGATGCCAGACCACGATGTTGGCGCACTGGCCGAGGCGGATCTTCTTGGTGTGCGTGGCGATCGCCATCTGCGTCATCAGCGGATTGGGACTCATCTCCGCGCCTTCGGGCTGGAAGTGATGCTCGGTCAGCCAGAAGGACTGGAAGCCCAGCCGCTCGGCAAGAATGCCCTGGCGCACTTGATTCACAAGCGTCTCCTGGGCTGCCCGATGGACTTCCTTGAGCGAGCCGTCGTTCACCGCCACGCCGTCCTTGGTCAAGGTCACCGGCAGGGTCGAAGCACCGTTGTGGAAGACTCCGATCTCCAGCATGTCCTAATCTCCTGTTTGCGTTTCCTTCCATGCCGCACGCGGCATGACCGCTGGAGCGCAACTAGCGTGCCAGAAGGAAAATCACGGCACGGCAAGGACTTGCCGGATGGCATGCATGGCAGCTTGATGCGCAGCGCTACACATCCTGCGCGGCGACTGTTGCGAAACGCTACAGCGCACTCGATTTACAGGGTCGCAATCGGGCGCCTATCCTTTCGGCAAGCAAGCTGCCTCCTCGATCGTCGATCCCCGCGTCGAGCATCTCGTCACGAAGAGCCGAAGCGGTGCGCCGCGATCGGCGGCAGCCCTTGGGAGGAGCTTGGTGATGAAAGATATCCCGCTCGCTCAGCTGTGCTCCAAGGACTACATCCGGACCGTCCGCAGGGTCTGGGAAAGGTTCGTCACCGACCGCCCGGTCGACGACGATGCCGTGCGCGATGTCGTCATCGAGTCGTGGCGCCGCTGCCGGCAGAACGGCGTCAATCCGGCGACCAAATCGGCGCCACTGCGGGTCAACGGTCCTGACGTCGACCGCTTCCAGCGGCGCAACGCGCCGTTCTACGACGCGGTGCGCGCGTGCGTGCCGCCGATCGTTCCCTATCTCATGGGTTCGCGCACCATCCTGATCACCAGCGATCCCGACGGCACCCTGCTGTCGGTCGACGGCGATCCGCATCTCACCGACCGGCTCGCCGCTGACCACATCGTTCCGGGCGCCGCGTGGCACGAGTGCAGCAGCGGCACCAATGCGGTGGGCACGGCGCTGGCGCTGGGGAAGGCGCTGCACATCCATGCCGAGGAGCACTTCTGTGAAGTCGCCAAGCCCTGGAGCTGCACCGCCGCGGTGATCCGCGATCCACTAGACCGTCGCATCGTCGGCGTGGTCGATATCACCGGGCCGCCCGACACGGTCAACGCGCAGACCTGGCCGTTCGTCATGTCGCTGGTCGGCCAGCTGCAGGGCCACTTGCAGAAGCACGCGCTGGCCAAGCGGGCGCGGCTGATTGAGCTGTTTGAAGCCGCAATTGGCGGGCGTGAGACCGCTGCCGTCCTGCTCGACGCGCAGGGCCGCGTGATCGCGCGCACGGTGCAGGCCTCCTCGGCATTGCGCGAGCACGGCCTCAGCCGGACGCAAGCGATGGGCGAACTTGTCGCGGCACCGCGCGGAGAGGTCGCGCCGAAATGGCTGGCATCGCTGGCGCCGGGAATCCGGCCGGAATGGCTGTCCCCGCTCAGGGAGAATGGGCATTGCATCGGCGCCATCCTACATTTGCCTACGACCGGTCGCGGACAGCGCACGAGGTCGCACCGCACGGAGGCAGAGGAGCCGCTGGCGCCAGCTTTCCAAGCGCTGCTCCAGACATCACCATCGCTCGAGAGCCTTCTGCGGCAGGCCGAGCGTTTCGCCGCAGCGAGCACACCGTTGCTGCTCGAGGGGGAGACCGGCACCGGCAAGGATGTGCTGGCGCGTGCCGTGCACGCGGCGGGTCCTTTCCAGTCGGGTCCTTTCGTGCCTGTCAATTGCGCTGCCTTGCCGCGCGATATCCTGGCAAGCGAGCTGTTCGGCCACGCCGAAGGAGCTTTTACCGGCGCGCGCCGTGGCGGCTCCCGCGGCCGTTTCGAGCAGGCCCATGGCGGCGTGCTGTTCCTCGACGAGATCGGCGATATGCCCTGCGACCTGCAGCCCTATCTGCTGCGCGCCCTGGAGGAAGGCGCTGTGTGGCGGCTCGGCGAGGCGGCGCCGCGCAGGATCGCGATGCGAGTCATTGCCGCCACCAATCGTCCTCTTGCCAAGGACATGGCGGCCGGGCGCTTCCGCGCCGACCTCTATCATCGTCTCAACGTCACTTGCCTGAGCTTGCCGCCACTGCGCGAACGGACAGGCGACATTCCGCATCTTGTCGGGCATATGCTGCGCGACATCGCTGGTGCGGCGTCTGCGACACGGATCGCACCGGAGGTCATGGATGTCTTCCTGCGCTACCGTTGGCCTGGTAACGTACGCGAGTTGCGCAATTGTTTGCAGCGCATGGTTCTGCTGGCGACGGACCCTATACTCAGCCTCGATCTTCTGCCGACGGCAATTCTGGAGGATGAGTCGCCGTGCGGCTTACCCCTCGCCTCGACGATCCGCGGCGCCGAGCGACAGATGGTGCTAGCCGCCATTCGGCGCGAGGGCGGGAACCTCAGCCGCGCCGCTCGATCGCTAGGTATCGCTCGAACGACGCTCTATCGGCACATCCGTCGCTGCAGTACCGATTGAAGTCATTGTCGAGGGTGTTCGATTTCGCTTGAGCCGTACGCGGTACGGGCGCCGTTCCCATTTTCCAGATCAGGCCCTGCGGCGGGGAGGAGTCATGCTTGAAACGTGGCTCTACGGCCCGGTCAAAAGCCTTCTCCAAACCGCCAATGCGCGCACCGGCAATCAAGATCGGTTTGCTTCGCACCACGTGGTCCTTCACGTCCGGATAAATCCCCCTGCGCAGGTTGGCTTTCTCTCGCTTCAAAGACAGTCGGGTGCTGGCGAGCTATGTTCTCTCGATTCTCGGAATAATGTCTCTCGACTGAAGTGCATTGTTTCGCTCGTCTGCCAGGCTATGTCGGAAAGGTGCTGATGCACTCGCGACCTGCACTCGGATCAAGGAATGCACCATGATTCCCAGCAGCCGAATGCTGCTGCTTTCACGGCGGGGTGGCGGGCCCGACCAAAAAGCCGTGCTGGCCGATCCGCGGTGAGGCAATGGATTGGGCCGGTAATGTCGCGGAAGGGTCGGAAGGGGGCCGGCTCGCGCCGTCTTTCCTTTCGAATGCCTCCTTCGGAAGCGTCGGCGCCGGCTATTCGGCGGCCGACTGCGCCGTCGGCAGCACGTAGTCCTTGAACTGCTGGCGCAGTGCCACCTTCTGGATCTTGCCCGTCGCGGTGTGCGGGATCTCCTTCGCGAAGACGACGTCGTCGGGCATCCACCACTTGGCGATCTTGCCGTCGAGATAGCCCAGGATCTCCTCCTTGGTGGGGCTCCTGCCCTGCTCCGGCACGATCACCAGCAGCGGCCGCTCGTCCCACTTGGGATGGGCGACGCCGATCACCGCAGCCTCGGCGACGTCAGGATGGCCGACCGCCAGGTTCTCGAGGTCGATCGAGCTGATCCACTCGCCGCCGGACTTGATCACGTCCTTGGCGCGGTCGGTGATCTGCATGAAGCCCTCGGGATCGAGGGTGGCGACATCGCCGGTGTCGAACCAGCCACCCTCATCCAGCACCTGGCCGCCCTCGCCTTTGAAGTAGCCGCTGGCGATCCAGAACCCGCGCACCATCAGGTGGCCGAAGGCCTTGCCGTCGCGCGGCAGCTCATTGCCGCCGTCGTCGGTGATCTTCAAGTCCACACCGAACACGGCGCGGCCCTGCTTGGCCTTGTATTCGAGCTGCTTCTCGAATGGCCAGTCTACCATCTTCGCCTTCATCACGCCGGTGGTGCCCAGCGGGCTCATCTCCGTCATGCCCCAGGCATGGATCACAGTGACCCCGTACTGCTTCTCGAAGGTTGCGATCATGGAGGCCGGTGCCGCCGACCCGCCGATCACTGTGCGGTTCATGTACGGCAGCTTGAGGTCGTGCTCCTTCATGTAGTTCAGCAGCATCAGCCAGACCGTCGGCACGCCAGCCGACATGGTCACCTTCTCCTGGTCCATCAGCTCGTAGACGTTCTGCCCGTCGAGCTCGCGGCCGGGGAACACCAGCTTGGCGCCGCACATCGGGGCGCCGTAGACGATGCCCCAGGCGTTGGCGTGGAACATCGGCACCACCGGCAGGATGGTGTCGCGCGAGCTGATGCCCAGCACGTCCTGCATGCAGGTGGCGAAGCTGTGCAGCACGGTGGAGCGGTGGGCGTAGAGCACGCCCTTGGGGTTGCCCGTGGTGCCCGAGGTGTAGCAGAGCGACGAGGCGGTGCGCTCGTCGAGCCTCGGCCACTCCATCTCGCCGCTCTCCGGCGCGATCAACTCCTCGTAGCAGATCACGTTGGGCAGCGAGGTCCCCGGCATGTGCTTTCGGTCGGTTAGGATGACGTAGCCCTTGGCCGACTTCAGCTCCGGCGCCATCTGCTCGAGCAGCGGCACGAAGGTGAGATCGGTGAAGATGTAGCTGTCCTCGGCATGGTTCGCGATGTAGACGATCTGCTCGGCGAACAGCCGCGGGTTGATGGTGTGCAGCACGGCGCCGATGCCGGAGACGCCGTAGTAGCACTCGAAGTGGCGGTAGCCGTTCCAGGCCAGCGTGGCAATGCGGTCACCGGGCTTGACGCCGAGCCGCTGCAGCGCCTGGGCGAGCTGCTTGGAGCGCCGCTGCGCGTCGCGGTAAGTGTAGCGATGGATCGGCCCCTCGATGCTGCGCGAGACAATCTCGACCTCGCCGTGATAAGTCGCCGCAAAGTCGAGCAGTGACGATATCAACAGCGGTCGGTCCTGGATAAGGCCAAGCATGATCTCCTCCCGACGAAAAACTGGCGCAAGCGGTGTCTCGAGTTAGCTGGAATAGCTCATTCGACTGCCTGCTTTTCCTGAACGGCGGCCGGGCTGTCTGTCCCTGTCAAATCCGTCAGCAGCGGCAGAACCTCGGCGGCGACGCGCTCGATCTGCGCCTGACGCAGCTCATACGGTCCCAGCAAGTCGAGCACGATGTGCCGCACGCCGGCGGCATAGAAGGCACGCATGCACTCGGCAACGTTGGCCGCCGGGCCGAGGGCACAGTAGCGTTGCGCCGCCTTGCGGAAATCCATGGCGTAGCGAACGCTTAGTGTCTCGGACGCCGCGTCGAGCGCCTTCTCGTATGTGTCGTCCAGCCGCGTGAACAGCAGATGGCCCGTGCCGAAGCGGGCAAGCTTGCGCCCAGCGGCTGTCGCAGCCATCGCAATCACATCGAGGCTGCTTCGGTACATCTCCGGTGTTAACACGTACGACATCCAGCCATCGGCCAAGCGGCCCTGCGCTTCAGCGCTCCTTCCGATCGTCCGCCGCACCAGATCGGCGGGCCTCCCGATTGCCGCGGGGGTGGTTGCATCTGAACTTCGCTGAAGGTGCTGAACCTTCCCTGATGCGTGACCGGCTCGCCAGTCCAGAGCTTGCGCAGTACCACGATCCCTTCGCTGAGCCGCGCGCCGCGCTCCCGAATTGGTGCGCCGGCCAGAGCGTATTCCTTAGGGAACTCGCCGCCGACACCAACGCCAAAGATGAGGCGCCCCTCGGTCAGATGGTCGAGGGTCGCAACCTGCTTGGCCACCGGCCCCGCGTGCCGCAGTGGCAGTAGATAGACCGATGTCCCAAACAGCAGCCGCCGGCTGACGACGGCAGCCTGAGCAAGCTGTAGCAGCGGATCAAGGATGGGGATGGCGAAGGCGATGTGATCGCCAACCCACAGCGAGTCGAAGCCGCTTCGGTCCACGAGTTGCACCAGCGAGACCAGTTCGTCGATGCGTGGAAGCCATGGGCCAGTCGCAGGTTCGGTGCGACGGTGGATGGTCTGGATGCCGATTCGTAGGCGAGCATCGAGTGGCAGTGGCATGGACGTCTTCCCCGAGGACCGGAACTCAAGTGGTGGCAAAGCCCTGGAAGGCATGCGGTATCCGGCGGATGTCGGCGACGAGCTCGCGCACCAGTCCGGGCTCTGTTCCCGGTGCCAAGTTCAGCTCGATAGCGTCAGCCACTCCACCGAAACGGGTTTCGATGGCAGGCACGATCTCGTCGTAAGTGCCGCAGGCCGCAAAGATGCGCACAACGTCGTCCGAGACAAGTGCCGCCATTTCCTTCCAGCGGCCCTGGACCGAGAGATCGTGCAGCTTCATCCCGAGATCCTGGAGCCCATGCAGCTCCAGGATGGGCATATAGGT
Organism: Alphaproteobacteria bacterium 65-37; assembly: GCA_001897995.1. GTDB lineage: Bacteria > Pseudomonadota > Alphaproteobacteria > Reyranellales > Reyranellaceae > Reyranella. The sequence continues at coordinate 61,060 of MKRV01000210.1, forward strand.
ACGCGTGGAACCGTAGAAGGCGATGCGGAAGCGCACCCAGTCCATGGCTTTCGCCACCGACGCGGCGTCCGGCCCGGTCGCGACGAAGCCGCCGCCATGCACGTTGAAATGCTCGCGCTTGCGGCCGCTGCGGCGCATGCCCTCCACCAGGCGCGGCATGCACACTTCCTCAAGATAGCGCCGCGAGCAGATCGGGTGCAGCCGCACACCGTCGGCGACCTCACCGGCCACCCGCAACATTGCCGGCCCAACCGCTGCAATTGTCACCGGGACCATCGGCAGGCCGGTGGGCTCGGGCGAAAAATCCGGGGTCATCAGCGTGAGCCGATAGTGCTCGCCCTCGTAACGCAGCTCTTCGCCAGTCTGCCAACAGCGCCAGATCGCGCGCAGCGCTCGAACATAGTCGCGCAGACGCGGTGCCGGCGGGCTCCAAGGAACGCCGAAGCGGCGTTCATTGTGGCCTTTCACCTGGCTGCCCAGGCCGAGCACGAAGCGGCCTGTTGAATTGGCGTGCAGGTCCCAAGCCTGCATTGCTGTCACCGCCGGACTGCGCGGAAAGGCGACTGCGACAGACGTCGTAAGCGCGAGCCGTTTGGTCGCAAGCGCCGCGACGGCGAGCGGCAAGAATGGGTCATGCTTCGCCTCCACCGTCATGAGCGCGTCGAACCCAGCCGTCTCCGCCGCTCGCGCTGCCGATCCGGTCTGATTCCAGTCGTTCACCGGCAGCATCGTAAACACCTGCATCGCGCCCAACCCCTCACGTGGTCCGCTCGTCGGCAATCAGGTTGCGATCCGCCGGCACAGTCGGTCGAGCGCGGCGTCCGCCTCTCGGACGATTTGCTGGACGACCTCAGCAGCCGGCACAACCGACCCGACCAGACCGCAGCTTTGGCCTGCGGGCAAAACGCCGTTCTCCACATCACCCTCCAGCCGGCCGCGCTCCGAAGCCGGGTGACCCACGTGCACGGCCTGCAAGGGATAGGGTTCGATCTCGTGCTCGCGCCCAACCCAGGAGTCGGTGAAACGGTTGCGAATCAGACGGCAAGGCTTGCCGCTGTGGGCCCGGGTCACGACGGTCCCAGCGGTGCTGGTTGCCACGATCTTCTTCTTGTAGTTTTCGTGCGCCCGCGCCTCATAGGTGGCGATGAAGCGCGTGCCCATCCAGATCCCTTGTGCGCCGAACGCCAATGCCGCAGCGAGCCCGCGGCCGTCTGCAAGGCCGCCGCCAGCCAGGACTGGCACCTCCACGGCGTCTACGACCGCTGGCACCAGCACCGCAGTTCCGATCTGGCCAACATGGCCGCCGCCGTCACAACCCGTGGCAATAACTGCATCAACGCCATCTGCAACGGCACGCTCCGCATGCTGCACTGCTCCGACCACCGACATCACGAAAATGCCGCGCGCGTGCGCCTCCGGCACTACGGCGGCGGGGCTGCCGAGCCCTGATATGAGCACGGGGACTCGCTCATCAAGGACCACCTTCACCATCGCAGAGACAGAGGCCGTATAGCGTTCGACCTCCGCCCCGGCGGCCCGCACGGTTGCGAACAAGATGTCGACGCCGAATGGCCTGTCCGTGCGCGCCCGCACAGCACGGATCTCACTACGTAGCTCGTCTGCCGTCATGTTCGATCCGGCACCAATCACACCGAGACCACCGGCGGCTGATACCGCCGCGGCAAGTTCTGCGCGCGCGACCCAGCCCATGCCCGCCTGGAATACCGGGTGCTCCAAGCCAAGTCGCTTGCAGAGCGGTGTCAGTAGGCGGTGCCGGGCCAGTGTGGCCAACGTTTCCCTCGTCGGCGTCATGAAGGTCCTTCCCTGATGCGAACTAGGCGATCGCCTTCATCGACATCATTCGCTCCGGTATCGCTACCGCAAAGCGGCTCGTGCTGGCACTCGGGTCGTTCGCTCTAATCGCGTCGCCTCTGGTTCCTTTACCCGCGTCGTCGCTGGTCTTGTGCGCAAACCAACTCCTGGTCTGCATTGACATACCTTGCACTATAGGTAGGCTATTCGAATTGTCATTCGAAAATTTGCTGCACTTGCCGGAATTAGCTGGACGGCTCGCCAGCTTCGATTTGACTCGGCTGGCATTTCAAATGAACATTAGATTTCGACTTATATGCGGTGAAGGTCCATGGAAACAGCCCCCGATCTGACGCATCCAGACTTCATCTCTGATCCGCACAACGTGTATCGGCGGCTGCGCGCAGAAGAACCTCTTCACTGGAACCCATCCCTTAAGGGATGGGTTATCACGCGCCACGCCGATGCCTCTCTGGTGTTGAAAGACCCCCGCTTCTCGGCTGCAAAGCTGGATCCCTTTCTGAGCCATATCGGACCAGACACGCGAGGCAAGATCGAGCGGCTAACTGCTGTGCTGGCGGATTGGATGGTGTTCAATGATCCACCGCGCCATGAGAAGCTGCGCAAGGCCCTTGCCAAGTGCTTCCTGCCGCAGGAAATCGCGCGTCTCCAGCCGATGATAACGCAACGCGTTGAAGAACTGCTGGACGGCTTCAGGGGGCGCGGTCGGGTGGATTTCATCGAGGCGTTCGCCTTTACGCTGCCGGCGCGCGTGATTTCGGACCTGTTCGGTGTTCCCAGGGAGCGGGTCGAGGATCTCAGAAAGTGGTCCGAAAACCTCAAGGACTTCGTCGCCTTGGCCCGCGCCACGCCGGACAAGTACGACCGGGCAAGCGGGGCTGTAAGTGAGATGGTCACATTCTTTCGCGAGACGCTCCATGACCACCGCCGCAATCCACGTGACGACTTGACCGGGCGGCTTCTTGAGGCAGGGACCGGACCGGAGGGACTGAGTGAAGACGAGATGGTTTCGACGCTCACCCTCCTGCTCTTTGCTGGCCACGAAACAACGGCCAGCCTGTTGGCCAACGGGCTCTATTGGCTCCTGCGAAACCCGGCCTCGATTGAGGCGCTGCGGCGCAATCGGTCCCTCATCCCGGGCGCTGTCGAGGAAATGCTGCGGTACGAGGGGCCTGCCCAGACGGTGACGCGGATTGCTACCGAAGATCTGCGTTTGGGTGATGCGGATATCCGACGAGGGCAGCGTGTTTTCGTGGCGCTGAATTCCGCCGCCCGAGATTCGACCGTCCTCGCGGACCCCGACCTTTTCAAGGTTGACCGTCCTGTCAACCGCCACGTCGCCTTCGGTTTGGGCATTCACTTCTGCCTTGGTGCACCGCTCGCCCGCCTCGAAGCTCGGATTGCGTTCGACCGGCTGCTTTCGAGGCTGCCGGAAATCCGGCTCGAGACGCCTCAACCGGAATGGCACGACGAACTCGTGACGCGCAGCATGAAGCAGCTCGTTATCTCTTATGTCATGGCGGACTGAAACATGTCGCATGCTCCATTCGGTCAAGATGCCGCCCTCGCCGCCCGAATTACTGTTGGCGAGCTCTTGCGGGCGCAAGCGCGCATGCGGCCGAGATCGCCAGCCGTTGTCGATCGAGGCCGCATGTGCACCTATGGTGAGTTCAATACGCGCGTAAACCGCCTGGCGCATGCCCTGGCCGCTCTCGGGCTGCAGCGAGGCGATCGCGTCGCAATCCTTTCCGAGAACCGTTGCGAATACCTTGAGTTGGCTTTCGCCGGGGCAAAGCTCGGGCTGATCCTCTGCGCTCTGAATTGGCGGCTTACCGAAGAAGAGCTGGCTCACTGCATTCGTTTGACGACACCCAAGGCGGCGCTGGTCTCGGAGCGGTTCGCGGGTGCGCTGAGCGCCCTCGAAGATGGCTGTCACACCATCATCGAACTGGGGGCGGATTACGAGAAACGGCTGGCGGCACAGCCTGTCGACGAACCCGACATCGCGGCACAGCCAGAGGATGGTCTGGTTATCATCTACACCAGCGGAACAACCGGACTGCCCAAGGGCGCCCTGATCAGCCACCGGGCCGAGATCGCGAGGCTGCACGTCAACTGCCTCGACTTTGACCTCGATCGCACTGATGCCTTCGTGGCATGGCCCCCAATGTTCCACATGGTGTCATTGGACCAATCGATCAGCTTGCTCAGCATCGGCGGGAAGGTGGTCATCGTCGACGGGTTCGACGTTGCCCAGATCTTGGAGAGCGTCGAGACGGAGCGGCAATGGTGGCTTGTCCTGATGCCCGGCATGATCGACCAGGTTATTCGTGAGCTTCGTGCGCGAACCATCAGGCCCAAAGGAATCAAATTGATTGGCGCCATGGCCGACCTCGTTCCGCGGGCGCAGATCGCGGAGATCACGCAGCTGCTGCAGGCCTCCTACGCCAATACTTTCGGCTCGACCGAAACCGGAATCCCGCCGATGTCGGGTGGTCGCATCCCCATCGGTGAGGTGCCGACCGAGCTGTCAAAAAGCCAAAACTCGCTGTGCGAGTTCCGACTCGTCGATGCGGAAGACCGGGACGTGCCAGATGGAACACCTGGAGAGCTGGCATTTCGCGGTCCAACGCTTTTCAGCGGCTACTGGAACGCCCCGGAAGTGAACGCGAAGGACTTCCGCGGTGGATGGTTCCACATGGGCGATATGTTCGTCCGGCGGCCGGACGGTAGGCTCGATTTCGTCGACCGTGCCAAGTACTTGATCAAGTCGGGCGGCGAGAACATCTACCCGGCCGAGATCGAGCGCGTCCTGCTCGCGGACCATCGTGTCGCCGACGCCGTCGTGGTCCGCAGTCGCGACGCGAAGTGGGGCGAGGTGCCTGTGGCTTTCGTCGCGCGGCGGGACGAAGGCCTGACCGCCGACGACCTTGTCGAGCTCTGCCGCCGGCATCTCGCCGGCTACAAGCGCCCGAAGGACATCCGCTTCGTCGCCTTCGATGCCCTGCCGCGGAGCACCACGGGCAAGATCCAGCGCCACGAGGTCGAGCGCTGGCTGGCGCAGGAGCACGCATGACCTGCGAGATCGCGATCGTCGGGATTGGCGAAACGCCGCCAGTGCGTCGTTCAGGCCGGACCTTGCGTGCGATGGTGGTGGATGCCGTGATGGCCGCCCTCGCCGACGCGGGCATCTGCCCGAAGGAGGTCGACGGGTTGGTCACCGACGCGGTCATCATGCCGACACAGGTGCCCTTCGACTATCTCGCTGGTCAGCTTGGCGCTTCGAACTGTTTTGCAGCTTCCGCTTCCCTGGGCGGCGCAGGAATCGTCTGTGCGCCCATGCTCGCACAGCATGCAATCGCGTCGGGCCTCGCAAAAGTCGTCGTTGGCTACTTCGGGGTCGACTGGGGAACTCGCGCCGGAGGCCCCTACGCATTTCACGACCTTTACCCGGCAAAGCAGGCGTTCGAGAAGCCTTACGGCTTCAATGCGCAGCCGATCTATTTTGCCCTCTGGGCGCGGCGCTACATGCACGAGTACGGTCTCACCGAGCGCCAGCTCGGCGCCTTGGCCGTGTCGCACCGGCAACATGCCCTGCTCAACGGCCGCGGCCAGCTTCGCGACTCGCTGACGTTCGAGCAATACCTCACCTCCCGCATGATCGCGGAGCCGCTTCGGGCGGCGGACTGTTGCTTGATTACCGACGGGGCTGGCGCCTTCGTGATGACGGCCATGGATCGCGCACGCGATTGTTCGAGACGGCCTGTCAGAGTGCTCGGAACGGGGTTTGCCTCGGCGCCCGTCACCGGCGACTCGGTGTTCACGCAGGGTTCCTGCCTCACCGCTATGCCTGGTGCCGCCGAAGCCGCTCGGCGCGCTTTCGCATGCGCTCGCCTTGGCCCGAAGGATGTCGACTTCGCCGAGATCTACGACTGCTTCTCGATCTCCTGTCTGTTGCAGCTTGAAGACACCGGTCTCTGCCGCAAGGGCGAGGCCGGCTGCTTCATCCAAGACGGCGGCATCGCGCCAGGCGGTCCCCTGCCGGTCAACACGCATGGCGGGTTTCTCGCATACAGCTATCGCCTTGGGATCGAGCATGTAACCGAGGCGGTGCGACAACTCCGGCATGAGGCTGGCAGGGCCCAGGTTCCCGACGCCGAAATCGGCCTCGTGACCGGATTGTCGATGCCCGACTTCGGCGTGCTGCTGCTGGGACGATGATGGAGCGGCCCATGACGGACGAACAGATACCCGAATTCGCGCCGTTCTGGCGCAACGTCGCGGAACGCCGGCTGTGCTTTCCAAGGTGTGAGGCGTGTGGTCGCTTCCATTGGTATCCGCTGACACGTTGTCCACATTGCTTCTCCGCGGACATCGAATGGCGCGCCGTCGAGCCCCGGGGCACACTCTATTCATGGACGGTTGTACGGCATGCCTTCGCGCCCACATTCGTCGACAGGCTGCCGTACGTCGTCGGCCTCATTGAATTCTCAGACGCACCGGGAATTCGGCTCGTTTCGGAAGTTCGTGCAGCATCGACAGACGCTTTGTGGGTCTCGATGCCTGTGCGAGCCGTGTTCGTGGACGGCTCTGGTGCCGACGGGCTGCATTTTATTCCCGCAACGCCGAACGGAAGAGGATCCCATGAAGATGCCGATCTTTGCGACTCCTCCGTTCAGTGAGCTCCCGCGGTTGCCGGTTATCTAAGGAGGAAGCTATGGATTATGATCTGAAGATTGTCGGCGCCGAGATCGTCGACGGGTCCGGCCGAGAGCGCTATCGCGGCGATGTGGCGGTCAAGGATCGACGCATTGTCGCATTGGGCAAGGCCCCCGGACAGGCGCACAATACCATCGACGCTGGCGGCTTGGTCGTCTCGCCGGGCTTCGTCGACATTCACACCCACTACGATGCACAGGTCATGTGGGACCGCATGCTGAGCATCTCGCCGTGGCACGGCGTGACAACCGCGGTGGTCGGCAACTGCGGCTTCGGCGTCGCCCCGACCCGGCCGGAGCATCGCAACCTGATTACCCGGACGCTTGAGAAGGTTGAGGGCATGAGTGTCGAGGCGCTCGAGGCCGGCCTCGGCGCGAATTGGCCATTCCAGACTTTCCCTGAATACCTCGATGCGATCGAGAAGCGTGGCATCGCGATCAACCTCGGCGTGCTGGTCGGCCATACCCCGGTGCGCCTTTGGGTGATGGGCGAAGCAGCCACCGAACGCGCGGCCACGCTTGAGGAAATCGCTGACATGAAGGCGATTGTGCGGCAGGCAATCGATGCCGGCGCGATCGGGTTCGCCACATCCAAGGCCTCGACGCATGTCGGCTATGGCGGGCGTCCTGTGCCAAGCCGCATCGCCGACTTGGCCGAAATCAAGGCGCTGGCCGGTGCCTTGGGCGAGGCCGGCCGCGGAATCATGCAGGCGACGATCGGCAAGGAATTGTTCTTGGACGAGTTTGTCGAGATTGCCCGAGCGACCGGGAGGCCGATCACCTGGACAGCTCTCCTCGCCGGCCTTTCGTTCGGCGTCGGCGACCACCGCCAACAGCTTGCGCGCTCGGAAGCGATTGCTGCCGAGGGACTGAAGATCGTGCCACAGGTCACGCCCCGGCCGCTCAATTTCGAGTACCAGTTCAAGGCACCGTTCCCGTTCGAGCCACTGAGCCTGTTCAAGCCGATTTCAGCCGCAGATGCCGACGGCAAGGCTCGCGTTTACGCTGATCCGGAGTTTCGACGGGCCTTCGCAGAGCGGCTGCTGACGAACGGTCCTCCTACGTTCCGCGCCACCTTCGCCAAGACGGTGGTCGGCCAGTACACGCCACAGCCGGAGTTGGAGGAGCGCCTGCTTTTCGACATCGCGCGTGAACGCAGTATCCTGCCGACGGATTTGGCGCTCGACATGGCGCTGCGTACCGGACTCGAAGCGCGCTTCCGCATGCCGGTGGCCAATCACGAGGAGAGCGAAGTAGAGCCGTTGCTGAAGAGCTCGTGCACCGTGGTGGGATTGTCTGATGCCGGTGCGCATGCCAGCCAGCTCTGCGACGCGTGCTTGCCGACCTATTTTCTCGGGCATTGGGTGCGGGAGAAGGGCGCATTTAGTCTCGAAGAAGGAGTTCGCATGCTGACATCGCGCCCCGCAGAGGTGTTCGGTCTCGTAGATCGCGGTCGCCTGGCGCTCGGTGCACCGGCCGATCTGGTGATCTTTGATCCCGCGACGATCGGTGCGAGCAAGCTGCGCCGCATAAACGACTTCCCCGCTGGAGCTGACCGACTGATCTCGGATGCATCCGGCATCGAAGGCGTGGTCGTCAACGGAACCATGATTCGCAGCCGCGGCGTCGACGCAGTCGATCCGGCGGGGCCACTGCCAGGCGTGGTGCTCCGGGGAGGTCGTGCAGCCGCCTAGCTTCGGCAGGCGGCACCAGATGGCTGCACCCTGAGGTGCGGATCGACTGTAAACGGCGGGAATAACCATCACATCGGGGATTGAGCTATCTCGTTCGACGTACATGCGCTGCCTGTCCGCAGACGGACGGTTCCAGCAAGAGGTTGTCTCAAAGGTTGAGTTCTAGGCGAGGAGAAAGACAATGCATGTCGGAATGGCCACCATATTCCAAAATACCGGACGTCAGCTCACGGACCGGGAGGTGTATTTGAATGAGCTTGCGCTGGCCGATATGGCCGAACCGCTAGGCTTCGAGTCGATCTGGTCGGTCGAGCATCACTTCACCGACTACACGATGTGCCCCGATGTCGTGCAGTTCCTGTCCTATATGGCCGGGCGAACCAAAGACGTGCGACTGGGCTCGATGGTCGTGGTATTGCCTTGGCACGATCCCATGCGCGTTGCCGAGCAGGTCTCCATGCTCGACCAGTTGTCGGGAGGTCGCATGATCCTTGGTCTGGGTCGTGGCGCGGGCAAGGTCGAGTTTGACGGGTTTCGGCTGGATATGGGTGAAAGCCGGGAGCGCTTTGTCGAGTACGCCGAGGCGTTGCTCAACGGCCTTGAGGCGGGACTCATGGAACATAATGGCAAGTTCTATCGGCAGCCGCCGGCAGCAATCCGGCCAGCTCCATTCAAGAGTTTCCGGGGCCGCACCTACGCCGCGGCGGTAAGCCCGGAAAGCTCGCGGATTATGGCCAAGCTTGGCGTCGGCCTGCTGATCATCCCGCAAAAGCCCTGGCGTGAGGTCGAAAAGGAGCTTGCGGAGTACAATCGGCTCTATCGCGAGATCAATGGCACGGATGCACCGCAGCCCATTTCGGCTGGCTGGACCTTCGTCGATGAAAGCCCGGAGCGGGCGCGTGAGATGGCGTTGAAGTACATCGGTGGCTACTACCGTACCGTGCTCGCCCACTATCAGTTCGCGGGCGAGCACATCAAGAACACCAAAGGATACGAGTACTATGCCAAGATGAACGAGAAGCTGCATAGTTACGGTGAGGAAAAGGCAATAGAATTCTTCGCCGAGCTACAGGTCTACGGTACTCCAGATCAAGTCTACGAGAAGATCATGGCCATTCACCGCCAGACCAAGAACTCGGGTTATGTTGGCGTATTCTCCTACGCGGGGATGGCCCATGAGGAAGCAGTGCGCAACATGCAGCTGTTCGCCAAGACAGTGATGCCCGAGCTCAAGAAGTTTGACGCCGGTGCAGCCATCGATCGCGCAGGTATGTTGCCGGATCACCGCTATGCCCACGCAGCTGAGTGATCGAAGCGCTAAACCAGACCGCTGAGAGCGGAGAAGCTTCTCGGCAGGGCACATTCCGGTTCGGCCACGCGGTTGCGCTCCTGAGGCGCCTTGCACCGCTCGTTGGGAGGCGGGCGTCGATGTCGCGCGCGATAGCCCCACCGTGCTGGGCGACTCCCGGTCAGGGCCGCACCCGTGATGCAGTTGTCGTTCCGACACGAAGCGTTCGCTCTGTGTCGACATCCGTGCGAACCCCGGCGGCTTCGACCCTCGGACCACGAAGCTCGTGCCGCCATCACCGCAAGATGGAGACAAGACAGCGCATATGATGCATCTCGATGACCTTGTCTCCTTCACCTACGCATTGGCTGTGCCCAGGACGAAGCGAGCGGCGGCGTTTGCACGCCAGATGAGAAACTGAAACGATCTCGGCGGCGCCTTCCGCGCCTGCTTCCGGGCGCGCATGGCACCGGGTTTGTCGCCGGAGCTGTTTGATCACGCGTTTGCTGCCTTTCTGATTCGCTTGTCCTTTTGGCCGTTGGCCGTGGCACTGTCTTCGGCTTGAAGAAGGTTCTGCCTTAGATGCTGCAGCGACTTCATGAGCATTCGTTGTCGTTGGATCGGCATACCTGCGAGTGCCTGTTCCCGAGTTTGGGCAGCAATGGACCACATGCGTGCGAGCAGAGGCTGCGCCTTGTCCGTTAGATAGAGCCGGAACGCGCGCCGGTCATGCGGATCAGGCTTACGGGTCACCAAACCGGCTGCCTGAAGATGATCGAGAAGGCGGACGAGGGTGATCGGCTGAATCTCCAAGCGGTCTGCGAGGGAGGCCTGACTCACGCCTTGCTGGCGTGCCAGATAGGCGAGCGCTCTCCATTGAGCTTGCGATAGACCGAGTGCCTGCGCCCGCCGATTGAAATTGCGGCGCAGCAGGCGCGCGACATCCCCCACGAGAAACCCAATGCTTGAATCTGGATCCACCACGACAGCCTCCCATATCAGTCGTCGATATAGTAAGTATTACTTATAATATACACCCTATGCCTTTTTAACATACCTAGTCTACGCTGCCGAACAACTGACAGACACCGCGCCATCTTGCCAGTCGTCGAGAATCAAATAAGCATTCAAAAATGGATGTTTCGCCTTCGACCGGGAGATTCGAACTATGAGAGCGACGAGACGCGCATTTCTGAGCGGCGCATCGGCGATGGCAGCTGTTCTTGGCAGCGCTGGCGCATACGCGCAAAAGGGAAAGTATGACGACGGTGCCAGCGACACCGAGATCAAAATCGGTAACGCGAACCCCTATAGTGGGCCGGCCTCCGCATATGGCGTGATTGGCAAGGCCATCGACGCCTATTGGAAGATGGTCAATGATCAGGGCGGCGTCAACGGCCGCAAGGTGAAGTTCATCACGATGGACGACGGCTACAGCCCGCCCAAGGCCGTCGAAGTGGTGCGTCAACTGGTCGAGCAGGAAAAGGTGTTCGCAATGTTCCAAACGCTGGGAACACCCAGCAACACTGCGATCCAGAAGTACTTGAACACCAAGAAAGTGCCACAGCTCTTTGTGGCCACGGGCGCCTCCAAATGGGGCAAGCCGAAGGAGTTCCCGTGGACGATGGGCTGGCAGCCCGACTACCACACCGAGGCGGTGATCTATGCCAAGCATATCCTGGCCACCGTCAAGGACCCGAAGGTCGCCGTGCTGATGCAGAACGACGATTACGGCAAGGACTATTATGACGGCATGCGCGACGGGCTGGGCAAGGACGTCGGTAAGATCGTCAAGCACGTCACGTACGAAGTGACCGACCCGACGGTCGATTCGCAGATTATCCAGCTTAAGGACTCGGGCGCCAACGTATTCTTCAACATCACGACCCCGAAATTCGCGGCCCAGGCTATCCGCAAGGCCGCCGACATCGGCTGGAAGCCGGTCCATTACCTGAACAACGTATCCTCCTCGGTAGCGGCAGTGCTGAAACCAGCCGGATTCGAGAATGGCCAAGGCATCGTCACAGCGGCCTATCTGAAGGATCCCACCGACAAGCAGTGGGACAATTCGGACGACATGAAAGCTTGGCGCGTGTGGATGGCCAAATACAATCCCAGTGCCAGCTTGGCCGACGGCTTCAACGTTTATGCGTATGCCGCTTCCTACACGTTGCACAAGACACTGGAGCAGTGTGGCAATGAACTCACACGCGCCAACCTGATGAAGCAGGCGGCCAACCTCAAAAAGCTCACCGTCCCGCTGCTGCTACCGGGCATCACCGTCAACACCAGTCCAACGGACTTCTATCCCATCCAGTCGGAGCGCCTGCAACGCTTTCAGGGCGAGACTTGGGAGCTGTTTGGCGACGTAATGTCAAACGAAAGCACCTAGACTAGCATGCACGGCTGCAGCTGCGCTCGCCATTCAAGTCTCCTGTTTGGGGACCGGACATGAAGGCCGCAACGGAGCTTGATATCCTTTCGCTGTTCGTGACGGTAATCGCCCTGTTCGATGTGCCGGACGCAGTATCGCTCAACGCTCAGTTGCGCCGGGTGATCGAGCAGCGCGAAAGAACTCATCCCGCTGGCCGCGTGCGTTCTAACCTGGGTGGCTGGCAGTCGAGCGACGATATGGAAACCTGGGGCGTACGGCGGCCATCAAGCTGCTGGCATTCGCGCGGAACGTCGCGAACCGCATGACAACGGATCGCGAGGGAAATCCGGGCAGAGGGCCGCACCCTGAGCATTTTGCCGTAACGTGGCGAGCGAACTTGTGGGCGAATATCAACCGCAAGGGCGAGGGCAACGCATTTCACTCGCACCCAGGCGCGTTCTGGTCGGGAGTCTACTATGTCGACGACGGCGGCATTGACGCCGATCCGTCGCTTGGAGGTGAGCTGGAGTTCATGGATCCACGTGGGCCCTTGCCGCTGATGTTAGCGCCGCATCTCGGCTATGTCGGATCGAGCGACCTTTCGAATACCTCCATTCAGGCGCTGCGGCCCAAGCCCGGCCGGCTTGTGATGTTCCCCGCCTGGCTGATGCACCAGGTGCGCGCCTATCACGGAACCGCCGAGCGTATCTCTGTCGCCTTCAATCTCACGCTGTGAATGCATCCGGTTATCTTGAAGTACGGCTGAGCGCAAAAAAGATATCCACGATACTGTGTTTACTTGCAGATTGTCGCGGAATCGAGTGTGGTATCAGCAGCCAAGCAGCGGTTTGCCTTCTGTCGGGAGCTTGGTGCCTCGCTGATTGCGGCCCTTGAGGGCTGAATACGCGAGGAGTACGCAGGCTGTCCCGCCTGATGCCTACGATGATTGCCCGTCGGCAGCTTCGTGCCGAACTCACTCGTGAACCATCGCATCCAGCTTATTCACGCCGTTGATCCTCCATCGACCGGTAGAGCCGCGCCAGTCACGAACGAAGCCTCGTCGGACAAAAGAAACAGTGCCGCGTTGGCAATCTCCTCAGGTCTGCCCGGCCGTCCCAAAGGCGTCATGCCGGCGTGCTTGCGGATGAGCTCTTCTGGATCCTGGCCGCGTGTACTTTGTTGGTCAGGCCTGGCGACGAACACGCGTAACATCGGCGTATCTATAGGGCCGGGGCACAGAGCATTGACGCGGATCCCATCGCGGGCCAAGCGCTTGGCGAGCGAGCGCGTGAGACCAACGACCCCGAACTTCATGGCAGAATAGACAGGACTAAATGGCGAGCCATGCAGGCCGGATGTCGAGGCCGTAAAGAGCAGCGCACCGCCGCCTCGCGCTCGCAATTCTGGAACGGCTGCTTCGGTGGTGATCAGCACAGAACGCAAGTTGAGGCGGACCGCCAAGTCGAAATCCGCCAGATCCAGTCCCTCAACCGAAGCGGGACCAGGATGGCCAAGATGGTTCCAGACGAAATCGAGGCCGCCAAAGGCGTTGGCGGCCTCTTTGACGATCCGGTGTGCCGCATCGTCTTCACCCAGGTCGGCGACGATCCCCTTCGCGTTGCCCCCACAACTCACGATCTCTGCGACGGTGGCAGCAACGCCTGCCTCATCCCGATCGACAACAGCGACGGCAGCGCCCTCATGAGCAAAACGAACTGCTCCTGCCCTCCCCATTCCTGAAGCGGCCGCAGTGACGATGCCGACCTTGCCCTTCATTCGCATGATTACTTTCCTCTCTTTTGCAAACGTGCGTTCGACGACGGCTTGGAGCAGCACCTGCCATATGATGAGCGAAGCCTGCGACGCTGCGGCGATGCCTACAATTCCGTATCCCCGGCAAGGAGGCGTTGCGCAATCGTACGACGCAAAATTTCATTTGTGCCGTCAGCCACGTTGACCGAGCGGACGTCCTGCCAGGCATGAACAAGCCCAAGCTCGTTCGTGAACCCCATGGCGCCATGAGTCTGGATAGCACGATCAAGCGCCCGGGCACCGATCTCCACCGCGTAAGCCTTGGCCATCGACAGTTCCTTCACCGCCCGCTCGCCCCGGTCGATCAATACCGCCGCATTCAGCGCCATCAGATGTGCTGCATGCAGCTCCATCGCCGTCTCGGCCAGCGGAAACGTCACGCCCTGGTACTCCGCGATCGGCTTGCCAAAAGCCTCACGCTGCTGTGCGTAGCGCAATGCCATCTCCATCGCCCAGCGGCCAAGTCCAACGGCGCGCGCTGAATTGTAGATGCGGCCGATTGAGACGCCCAGCAATCCGATGCGGAAGCCGTCATGCAGTTCACCGACCAGCTGCCATGGCTCGACCTGCACGTCGTCCAACACGATCGAACCCTCGTTGCCGCCCACCGAGCCATGCATGCGAATGACGCTCTCCAGCATGAAGCCAGGTGAGGTGGTAGGCACCAGAAACGCGCTAATACCGCCAGCCCTGCGTGACGCACGTTCAGGATCGGTAACGGCAAAGACGATGCAATAGTCTGCCTGCGGAGCGTTTGTCGTCCAAATCTTGCGGCCGCTGAGCCGCCAGCCAGACCCGCGTCGCAGTGCCTTCGTCTGGATAGTGGTCGCATCCGAACCGGCGCCGGGCTCAGACATGCCGAAACACATCGACGTCCTGCCTTCCATCATGCCCGTTAGAATTTCGGCGCGTGCACGGTCCGTTACCATCAGCAAGACCGGGCTGGGACCGAACGCCCAGTGACTGACCGTATAGGCTCCCAGCCAGTTATGACTGCCACAGAGACGATAGATACGCTCCCAGACGACGAAGTAGGCAAGCATGCCCATTCCAGCCCCGCCCAGTTCCGCAGGGACTGACATCGAGTAGTAACCAGCCTCCGCCGCCGCCATACGCACGCCTTGGATATGGTCGACCACAGCGGGGACATAGCGGCCATCGTCGCCGTAGGTGCGGCGCGGATCGGACAGCAGCGCATGATCGCGCTGGTGACGCGGGAACACTTCCCTGCGCAGGAAGGCTTCGACGCCGTCCGCTACTGCGATGACTTCGTCAGGAATCGGAAAGGCGACAGCGGTCAAGACGATCCTCTTAAAATTCACCCCTCGCTTCGCGGCACCGGGACTTCCGTTCATAAGAGGTAGAAGTCAGATGATTGGGAGAGCAAGCCTCCACCGCCAAGCGCAGCGAAGACAGACCGGTGTGACCTAAAGCAAGACCGTCCCGCCATCGACGGCGATCGTTTGGCCTGTCACCATCGAGCTCGCATCGGAAGCGAGATAGAGGATTGTGCCAACCAGATCGTCCGTCGTAAGCACCCGTCGGATGGACTGACCAGAGACGATAGCTTTCACGGCGTCTTCCTTTTTCTCGCTGAAAAACTGACTCATGCCCTCTGTCTCAACGGTCGCGGGTGCCACTGCGTTGACGCGTATGTTGAAGCGGCCAAGTTCGCGCGCGAGACCGCGCGTCAACCCGATCACGGCCGCCTTGGAGGTCGTGTAATGCAGGGCGTTGGGCAGACCGTACGTCGCGGCTAGCGAGGAGATGTTGACCACGGAGCCACCTCGTTCGCGCATGTGTGGCACGAACGCACGGCAGCAGTTCCAGACGCCGGTAACGTTGACGCGCAGGCATGCCTCCCAGTCTTCCTCGGCGATTGCGTCAAAGCGACCTGACTTGAGCGTTGCGAAGAGCGCCGCATTATTGACAAGCACATCCAACCGCCCAAACTGGGTCAGGGTATCCTCGGCCGCCGTGCGGCAACTAGCCATGTCTCCAACATCGCATCGCCGGCCGAACGCCCTGCCACCGTTCGCCTCAATGTCGCGAACAGTATCGCCGCAATCCGAGAGGTCGAGCGCGATCACGGAAGCTCCAGCCTTGGCTAGTCCCTGCGCATAGGCGCGGCCAAGCCCCCTCGCGGCGCCCGTTACCACCGCCACTCTGCCACTAAGATCACTCTGCGCCATCTTCATCCTCCACATTTTCCCGCGACCCTGTTCCGCCGAAGTCGTCGGTCAGAGCCATGTCCAAGCCTACTACCCAAGCCTATTCATTGGGCGACAAGGTCGAACCGGCGTCGTGGCGGGGACACCGTCTCGTCCTCAGGGCCTCGCTGGATCAGCTGTATTTGCGTACATCGTCAATCACTTTACCGTCGTTGGGCAGACTGCCAAGCGGCACGAACTCGACCCGTCCGCGCACCTTGCAGACGCTCTGTACGTTGTCTTCCACCGACTTGGCCAAGTCGGTGGAGCCACCCGCAAGCTCAGCCTTCAGGATCATCACGTCCTGCTGATCGACCCAGTCGACGACTAGCCGCAGACGGCCCAGCTCGGAATGCCGGCGTGCGATCAGCGCAATCTGTTCTGGGTCGACAAACATGCCCTTGACCTTGGTGCGCTGGTCGGCACGCCCCATCCAGCCCTTGATGCGCATGTTCGTGCGGCCGCAGGGGCTGATGCCGGGCAACACCGCGGACAGGTCGCCGGTACCGAAGCGCACCAGTGGATAGGCCTTGCTAAATGTCGTAACGACCACTTCGCCAACCTCACCGTCGGCAACGGGATCCCCGGTGCCGGGCCGCACGATCTCGACTACCACGCCTTCGTCGACGATCATGCCCTCGAGCGCCTGGGACTCGTAGGCGATAGTACCGAGATCGGCGGTGCCGTAGCTCTGTAAGGTTGAAATGCCGCGGTCGCGGAACATCTGGCGCAGCGAAGGTGGCAGCGCCTCGGCACCGACGAACGCCTTGCGAATCGACGATATGTCCTTCCCAAGCTCAGCGGCTTTCTCGAGAAGGATCTTCAGGAACGACGGCGTGCCAACATAGCCGACCGGCCGGATGGCCTCGATGGCGTCGAGCTGCAACTCGGTCTGGCCGACGCCGCCCGGCACCACGATGCAGCCCAACGCCCGCGCCGCAGTCTCCATCATGATCCCGGCCGGTGTGAGGTGATACGAGAAGGTGTTGTGGACGATATCGCCGGTGCGAAAACCTGCGGCATACATGGCCCGTGCGCCGCGAAAATAGTCCTTTTCAACGGTGTCGATCTCGAAGATCGGGCCTGGCGACATGAAGATGTGCTGGACCTCTGCGAGCGGCACACCGAGCAGCCCACCCATCGGCGGCTTCTTCTTCTGCACGGCACCAAGATTCCCTTTACGCAGCACCGGGAGTCTCGCGAGCGCAGCGCGGCCGGTCACTGCGGCTGGGTCAACGTCCTCCAGCCATTCAGCAAAGAACGGCGCATTGGCCTTGGCATGCGTGATTTGGGCCCGGAGGGCGGCGGCCAACGCCATCTCCCGTTCCTCGGCTGAACGTGTTTCAAGAGTGTCGAAGTATCCGGTACGTTCCATATCTAGCGCCCCTGTATGCGCGTATCCGAACATCCTCTAAGACCGCCAAAGTTTGTGGCATTGGCAATGCTTGACGAAGCGCCAGGACTCCCAAAAACCGACCGCGTTCAATCCGGGCTCGAATTCCTTGAAGCCGAAATTCTCGCGCAACCTTGGCCGTCGCTCCCCTCTAGCATTAGTCTGTTCTATTGATATCGAACATTCATTAGAATTTCAATGTGCGCAACATTCAATTTGTGAGGCGCCAGCCCACCGCTGAGAACTCCGGTGTATCCGGCCTTGATGATGGGCGAACTCATATGTCCGTTCGCTTCCAAAGCGACGCCACGCCTTTTCGCCCCAGAAAGAACGCTATGCAGAATATGTCGGCGCCAAATACGCTGGGTTACGCTACCTTCCTTCTGAAATGCTCCGACGACCAGCTCTCGCGAGCAATTGGACTCTTACTACTGAATTCGAATTGACATTAGAACATATCGCCAAATGTGCCAAAATACGCTCATTCTGGGGAGAGTGAAGGTTACCGTCGCCGCTATCCTTGCTGCGGCATTTGGGAGATCGGCATGGACTACGTCGGCCTGGGACTGTTCTGGACTGACCTGAAGGTCGGCCAGAAATTCCGCACTATCAATCGCACCGTCACCGAGGCTGATCTGGTGAATTTCATCAATGCGACCGGGATGGTCGAGATGATCTTCACCGACGTGACTTTTAGCGAACAACACGGCGCCATGCGGGGCCGCCCGGTGCCGGGTGCCCTTTGCTACTGCTTCGTTGAAGGTCTCCTGGTTCAGGCCACGATGCAGCACACCGGCCTTGCCATGCTGGAATCGACCATAAAGGTGCACGCTCCGACCAACGTCGGCGATACCATTCACGGTGAAGTGGAAGTGACCGCCATCCGACCAACGAGTAAGGGGAACAGAGGAATCGTCACGACGATCAACAACATCGTCAACCAGCGCAACGAGGTAGTGATGACCTACAGTGCGATCCGCATGATGGCGGGCCGCAGTTGAAGCCATCGCGCCTTGTGCTTCGTTAGCGCACGCCGTCACTTGTGCCTTCCAAACGGCGCTATCCATGTCTAGTCCTTGGACTTCGGTGGCCTCGGTTGCATGATCAGAACTGTGCCCTGAGCAGCACCACAAGCTCGTCCGTCATTCTCCACATCGATCCGCACTACCGCGGTAGAACGGGTCATGGCGATGATACGCGCCTCTGCGACCACGGTGCCGGAGGAAACCGGCGTAAGGAGGTTCAACTTGAACTCCGTGGTGGCCGCCCACTGGCCAGATTGCATGTGAGGGTAGCACACTAGCCCGAGCGCATGGTCGCACAACGCCGAGAGCACGCCGCCATGCATATTGCCGAAGCGCGTCAACAGGTTCGGAGCCACCGACAGTTCCACGCGCAGCCTGCCCGGCTCGACCAGCGTGGTGCGCAGACCAAGGAACTCCGGGAGACCGGATGAAGGTACGGTCGAGTCGAGGAAGCGGCGGGCCACCTCTTGATCGAAGGGCGGGAGCCGCGGCGGTAATTGCATGATGCTTCTTTTCCGGCTGTGGTTCAGCGCTAACGTCAAGATGGCGGGATCAGGCAAGAGTGGATCGACCCTTCGCCATCTACCTGACGAGCGAGCGTACGGATCGCCAAATCCGCATCTTCCAATGCAAAATCGTGTGTATGCATCAGCGCAAGCGGCACCTTGCGACTTTCGATGAGATCGATCGCCTTGCGATAGCCCGAACTGAGGACACCGATGGCGCCCTTGATGGTAATCTCCTTCCAGACAACCATGTCGGAAACGAAGTCGGGTACGGTCTTTTGACACCTTTTGCCGTCCTGCGTGGTGAATCCCTTCACCCCGGCTAGCACGATCGTCCCGCCGCGACGCACGTAGTCGAGCGCACCGCGTACCGGCTGGGTGGCGTAAGAGGTGACGTCAACGACTATATCCACGCCCCTGCCGGCCGTGATCTCGCGGACACGCTGCTTGGGATCTTCATTGTCCACGTCGATCGTGTAGTCAGCACCGAAGGCACGTGCGACGGCCAGCTTTTTGGCATCTGCCGCCAGTCCCGTGACAATAATCGTGGCCGCCCCGGCATGGCGTGCGGCCACTACGCTGGCTAACCCACGCTGACCAGGCCCCAAGATCATCACCGTATCACCGACGCTCGTGCCCGGCAGTTCGACCGCCCACCGAAACCCGGCGCCAAGAGGATTGAACATGACCGCGATTTCCGGCGGCAAGGATTTGTCGATCCGATGAACGATCGCGTTGGGCGCAAGATACATGTACTGGGAGTATGCACCCCAGATTCCAGGTGCCACGGAGAGCGGAATATACGAATAGATTTGCCGCCGGTCGCACAAATGATAATGCCCGCCAAGGCATGTATTGCAGCAGTGGCAGGACAGCATCGTCTCGACGCAGACACGGTCGCCGACATCGACGCGCCAGCGCTTCGCCGCAGTATCGCCGATCGCCTCGATGATCCCCAGCGGCTCGTGACCTGGAACCACCGGATAAGGTGTGTTCAGCACACCTTCATATTGCTCGTGGTCGCTGCCGCAGATGCCGCAGGCCTCGATTCTGAGGATGGCGCTGTCCGCGCTGATTGGTGGAATGGGCAGGTCACGACGCTCCAATTGGCGCGGACCTGTCTGAACCATGGCCATCGTTTTCTTGGGCAGCATCGCGTCACCTCACCTCAAACGTGGCGCCGTATCAACTTGCCCCGATGATCTTCCAGTGGACCAGCGTGAAGGGCGGCTTGGCATCGTTGTGCGGCTCGAACACGGCCTCGACCTCGGCACCGATACGGACCGCCTGACGCGGATCGCCGACCAAGTTGCCCAACATTCGGATGCCGGCGGCCTGGGGCAACTCGACCAGGACGACGATATAGGGTCCCTGGTCCTTGAGCGCGGGATGCACCGGATGCCACGGCCGCTCCCAGCTGTAGATGCACCCGCGTCCTTCGACCTTCTGCCATCCCATATCGAATGACAGGCACTTATGGCAGATCCATTCCGGTCCCCATTGCCAATTGCCGCAGGCCTTGCAGCGCTGAACCATCAGCTCGCCGCGCCGCGTGCCTTCCCAGTAGGGCGCATCCAGCCCGTCGTTCTCGGCCACCGGGATCGGCAGGCCCGGTCGCAAATAAGTCGCAGCGGTCATTAGAGCGTCTCCCCGCTGCCCAGGATCAGGCTCGATACCGGCGTCACCATGGGACCGGAGATCACCATCGACACCTGCGCATCGGGCACTTGCGTCGTCGACTCGCTGCGGATCTGCCGCACCGCCTCCACTTGCAGCTCAAGCCCGTGCATATAGCACTCAGCGAGATTGCCGCCGCTTGTGTTGAGCGGCAGCTTGCCACCAGGCGCCAGCAGGTTCTCGGGGACGAGGAAGTTGTTGGCCTCCTCGGCGGTGAAGAAGCCGTGCTCGACTAGACTCATCAGCACGCCGCCGGTGAAGTTTTCGTAGCTCTGCACCACGTCGACATCCGCGGGTTGCAGACGTGCCATTGCGTAGAGATGCGGCGCGACCGTGGTAAAGCTAGACGTCGCATAGAGCGGCGCGTTGTGACAGCGCGCCCCGTTGCGGTACTCCGAGCCCTGCGCCGCCGCCAGAAGATACGCCGGCTTCTTGGCGAAGTCCCGCGCCTGTTCCGCCGGCACAACGATCAGCGCTGCGGCGCCATCGTTCTCCATGCAGCAGTCGAACAGCCGCCACGGCTCGACGATCCAACGCGACGCATCGTACACCTCAGCCGTGAGCGGCTTGCCATTCATTACCGCGCGCGGATTGCGCTGCGCGTGATGATACGACGCCAATGCGATGGCGCGCTGTGCCCCGGGCTCGATCCCATTCTCGTGGATGAAGCGCATAGCGCGCATGGCGTAGCGCTGGGCCGGTGACATCACGCCATAGGGCGCGTTGAGCGCCGCCTCGCCAGAGGCGGTACCGCCCGGAGGTGCCGCACCGAAGCGCTGGAACTGACCCTGGGCCAAGGCCCGAAAGACGACGATGCAGTCCGCCAGGCCGGCGGCAACGGCAGCGGCCGCATTGGCGACGGCGCCTGCCCCGCCCCCGCCGCCACCGCCCCACTGCATGTTGGAAAAACGCAGCTCTGGCAAACCGAGCGCTGCGGCGAGACGCGACGGATCGTTGCGATCGTTGCTGTAGGAGGCGAAACCATCGATCTTCCGCGGATCGATGCCGGCGTCAGCGCAAGCGGCTAGGATCGCTTTCAGCGCCAGCATAAATTCGGGATCTGGTGACTTGCCATGTTTGTAATAGGTAGTCTCGCCGATACCGACGATGGCCACCTCGCCGCGCAACGTGCGCTCGGTCATTTCGCGGTCCTTTCGGGTCCTAGCCGCTCTCGCACGCATCGTCCATTGCCACGATGTCAGGCCCTATAGCGTGCTGGCAGGTCGAGCTTGAGGAAACGTGCCGCGTTGAGGCCGAGGATCTTGGCCCGACTGGTATCTGAGAGCTGACCCATGGTTCGCTCAATTGCCTCAGCCGAGTGTGGCCAAGTACCCTCATGGTGCGGATAGTCGTTTGCCCACATGAAGTTGTCGGCAAGATCATGCGCCTCGGCCAGATCGAGACCTGCTTTATCCTCCTGGAAGGAGGAGAATCCGTGGGCACGGTAGTAGTCGCTGGGTAGACCTTGCAGCTTGGGCCGGACCCAGAAGTGATGCTTCTTGTACGCTTCGTCCATCGCGCCCAACAGCCACGGCACCCAGCCGATTCCGGCTTCGATGGTCGCAAACCGCAGCCCTTTGAATCGCTCCAGCACGCCGGAGGCGCAGAGATTTGCCACAGGCTCGATCGTCGGCGACAGCGAGTGAGACACGTAGTTGACTACAGCACCTCCATTGCCACGCGAAGCCCGTGGATCACGTCCGGTCGAGACGTGGAACGTGATCGGCAGGTCGGCGTCCTGGACAGCCGCCCACAGCCGGTCAAAATGCGGCAGATTGTAGTTCGCGTGGTTAACGTCGTGCGCACCCCAAACGGGCTTGCACGGTAGAGTGAGGCAACGGAAACCAAGCTTCGCCAAACGCTGAACCTCGGCGATCGATCCTTCAAGATCACCGGTCGCGATCGCACCTGCGATAACGATGTGATCCTGGTGCAGGACGAACATCTCCCACGCCCAGTCGTTCCAAGCTCGGCATTGCGCCATTGCGAACTCAGCGTCGGGCGTGGCCCACATGGCGAGGCCCTTGTTTGGGAACATCAGCTCGACATCGACGCCGTCTCGGCTGTGATCGGCAATGCGGCCCGCCGCGTCGGCACCAGCCTTGTTGCGCGCCGCGTCCTCGCCTTCCAAAGTGGCAAGCCGCAGCCGATCCGGTCGGTAACCTTCAGATACGCGCCACTGCACGCCGTCCTTATCGGTGACCACGCGCGGTAGCCGCTCATGGTACTTCTGGTCCATTCGCTTCAGCCACAGATCTGCTGGCTCGTTGGCATGGCAATCCGCTGAGACCAAGAAGTACTTGCGCGTTGCATCCGGTCTTGCGGTCCGCACCCAGCCATCGGTACCAGGGGTTTCAAGCCGCCAGCGGTTGGGGGCGTTGACCACGATCTCGTTCATGACTGTCTCCCTCGGTACGTTTCGGGCAAACCACAATCAAATCCACAGGTGACTAACCGATCTTGAAGTAATCTGGTCGGCCGGCCGACCAGAAGTCGCCCCACATCTGCTGCCCACCATCGATGGTGAGGACTTCGCCGGTAATGAACTTGCCCGAGGGGCCAGCCAGATAGACGCAACCTTCGACAACATCCCAGACATCACCTGGATGGCGCATGGGATTGCTCTCGTAGAAGGTCTTGCGGCCCTCCTCGGAATACTGCGCGAAGCCGCTGCTCTCCACTGCACCGACGCCGAGGCAGTTGACCCGGATACCCAGGGGCGCCCATTCCACTGCCACCGTCTTCGACAGGTAGATCACTCCGGCGCGCGCCGCCGTCGAATGCGCCATATGCGGCAATCCACGCTCGATCGTGGCCGTGATATTTACGATGTTGCCTGCTTGGTGGCGATCTCGCCAGCGCCGGGCGGCGGCCTGCATCATGTACCATGTGCCGTTCAGGTTGGTGTCGATGACGGCTTTCCAACCCTTGACAGTGAAATCGAGCGCTGGCTGCGCAAACTGTCCGCCGGCGTTGTTGACAAGCACATCAAGGCGACCGTGTCTCGACCACACGCGCTCCATGAGGGATCCGACCTCGTCCGGCTCGCGAATGTTCATCGCCATGGCATCGACGTCGGTGCCAAGGCCGCGCAGCAAGGCGGCCGCGGCTTCGAGTTTCTCGGGCTTGCGGCCGCATAGAACGAGATGAGCACCCAACCGCGCGAACAGCACGGCGATTGCCTTGCCGATGCCACTGCCTCCACCTGAAACCACGACCACCTTGTCCTTGAACAGGTCGCGCCCAAACACGGTGGGATGCGCGACGAGTTCGGCATCGGTGAAGCCGAACCGGCGATCGCCAGCGGATGCTGAATCGGTCATGAGTACCAATGTTTCGCCGGCATGATCAGGTCGGATCCGCGAAGCGCGGCATGACCTTTGTCGCCATCAGCTCCAGCGACCGCACTATCTGGCCGCGGTCGTGCAGCCCTTGCGGTATCAGCAGCACGATTTCGTCCTGACCGGGCACGGCCTTCTGAACCGCCTCCAGCCGACGTGAGATGGTGTCCGGCGAGCCGACGAGCAACTCGGGCAGGCCCTGTCCGAACGGGGTGGCCCATTGATCCCAAAACCACCGCATGTCCTCGAGCTGCGCGTGCGCCTCGGCATCGGTCGGCGCGCATATGAAGATGCCGCCCCAGGCCGTCGCGTGGCCGGGCTTGACGGCCCGACCGTGTTTCGCGGCCTCGTCGTGATAGGCGCGATTGAGCTGGCTGTAGAAGTCGAGTTTGTCCGTCAAGACGATCGGCTTGCCACCGTACTTTGCCCAGAACAGTGCCGTGCGCATTGAGGCGGCGAAGCCGCCATAGAGAGGCGGGTGCGGCGTCTGCAGCGGACGCGGTGCGATGCCGACCTCGTTGATGTGCATGTCTGGGGCGACGCCCTGCCCATAGGTCGTATAGACGCCGTGCGGATGCGGATTGACCATGCCCACCGGTGGAAAATTCCAATACCGTCCACGATGGCTGAATGTATCGTGCGTCAGCGCCTTGACCACGACGTCGACGAACTCGCTGAAATATTCGCGGTTGGCTTCGTCTGCCGGCGAATCCTTGTTCCACGGACCGACAGCGTGGAGATCCTCGCGCACCTTGAAATTCTCGACCCATCGGGCCTGATAGCCGCGCACCAGGCCGACACCGAAGCGTCCGCCCAGCATGTGGT
>MKRV01000211.1 GCA_001897995.1 Alphaproteobacteria bacterium 65-37
CGTCAGGCTGATGTTGTCGCGGAAATAGTCCGACGGCAGGCGCGGCAGCTCTTGCCCCTTCATCCAGTAGCGGTGGCGCTTGTAGGCGTGATCCATACGGTACATGAAGTGCGGGGCCCAGCCGGCATCTGCTTCGACACACACCACCTTGAGCTTGGGATGACGGGCAAAAACGCCGCTGAATATCAGCATGCCCATGATGTCCTGACAGCCGCGGATGATCGACAGGAACCCGTTGATCTTGGGACCACGGTGCTGATTGATGCTGTCGCTGCTCGACGTCAGGATGTGCCACGACAACGGAATGTCTAGAGCGACCGCAGCTTCCCAAAGGGCATCGTAAGACGGGTTGTCATAGTCGAACTCGCCGGGATTGCCCGGCATCATGACGCCCTTGAATCCCATGGCTTTGATGCGTTCAAGGTCGGCGACACCTTCCTTGATGGTGCGGATGCCCGTTTGACCGATGCCGATCAGCCGGTCGGGGGCATGTGACGTGTACTGCTGGAGCCAGCGATTGTAGGCGTCGAAGCAGGCCTTCTTGTAATCCTGGTCGGGATGGTTGCAGAGGACCATGCCGACAGTTGGATAGATGACTTCGGCGCCTACGCCGTCCGTGTTCTGGTCGGCAAGCCGGGCGGCCGGATCCCATCCCCCGCGATGCAGGTCTTCGAAGTGCGCGCCGCCGACGCGGATGCTACTGGGCTCGACGCCCGCCGCCGCGACAAGACCCATCGGGATGGTCTGCTTCATACCTTCAACGACGTAGATGTCGCCGTATTTGGGATCGCGCACGACATGGGGTGCACGGTCGCGGTAGGCGGGTTCGATGTGCTCGCGATAGCAATCCGGCGGTTCGGTGATATGCGAATCTGCGGAAATCGGAAGCTGTGTCATGGTCATCTCCTCGCGTAGTACAGTTGTTCAATCGAGATTAATTTCAAGCAATTGAAACGGGCGCCTTGCTATGGAATCGGCTGCCCATATGGCCCAACCTGGCCACATGCTTCCTGGAGCCCGAGTGCCTCGTGGACCGAGCGATGGAAATGCGCCAATGCGGGTTCGTTGCGGCCGAACAACAGACGGTCCTGCGCGCCGGAATGGAAGCCACGCTGCATGTCCTCACCCAGCGGGAAATCCTCCTTCTCCACCGTGTCGAGCAGGAGCTTCATGTTGCGATCCCAATGGCGCTTCGCCTTGTCGGTAAGCGCCGGCTCCGGGATGTAGAGCGACGCATGCATCACGCTCTCGTCCGGAGTGTTCCCGGGGAAGACCCGCCACGTCTCCATATGGTCTCCCTGCCAGACCAGCACGGTGTTGGGGAACAGCTCATAGACGACGGCAGTGTGCTTCAGCACGTCCCGCTCGTGTTCCGGTGTCTCGCGCAGCGTCTCAAAACCGGCGCGCGGCACCGCCATTCGAAGGTGCCGGCCATAAGGATCGAAGGAGGTTTGTGCCCCCAGAAGCAGCGACGAGATCGTGTTCCGATGCAGAACCTTGATATGGTAGCCTTCCAGGAACGTACCGATGACGAGCTTCCAGTTCATCGCTCGCCGCAGCGTGCGCGTCTCGTAGTGGCTGTAGCGCTCGAACCTATACGCAGCCATCTCCGGCGCGAGAGTGCCCAGCAAGGCATCGGGGTCGAAGGGCTCTTCGCCACCCGGCCGCACCCAGATGAAGCCGTTGCGTTCAACTGCCGCCAGGCGTCGAAGGCCATGCGTGGCGCGGTCGACCTCGCCGAACGCGTCGGCTTCCCGGACGCCGAGCAAACGTCCATCGAGGCCGTAGGCCCATCCATGATAGGGACACGTGAAGGACCCGCCGGTTCGCGCGCAGCCTTGGGCGAGATCCGCCGTCGCCAGCTTGGCGCCACGATGGCGGCACACGTTGAGGAACGCGTTGACCTTGCCGTCCTTTCCGCGGACCACGAGAATCGGGCGACCGGTGAAATCGTTGGTGAAGAAGTCGCCGGGATTCGGCAGATCGGCAGTCATGCCGAGAATGAGTGGATGATCGCGAAACAGCAAATCGCGTTCGCGTCCTGCCTGATCGCGACAGATGTAGTCTCGTACTGGATTGGCAAAAGGCGCCGCGCTTCGTGCCTGCTCACCCTTGTCGATGTACGTGAACAGTGTGCGGCCGAGCTCAACCTGTGTTGCATGTTCCATGACCGTTTCTCCCAAACCACAGACAGGCGGCGTGCCGCCGCTATTTGAATTTCGGCTCACGACGCGCGCCAAACGCCGCCAGCCCTTCCGAGACGTTCTCCGAGCGCAGCGCGTCGACGACGCACGCGGACTCGCGCGCCAGCCCCTCCGCTAGTGATTCGTCGAGGCCAGCGCGGGCGAGCGACTTCATTGCCGCCATGGACTCGGGGTTGCGTGTTGCCAATGTCTGCGCATAGACCATGACCCGGTCAGCGAGCGCATCATCGTCAACCACAAGATTCACAAGACCCCAATCGCGCGCCGCCGCCGCATCCAGCCACTCCGCGCTGTACATCAGGTGAAGCGCTCGACGCAGGCCGACCAGGCGCGGCAGGCGCTGCGTGCCGCCCCATCCGGGAATGAGTCCATACCGCGAATGCTGGTCGCCGAAGCGCGCCGAACTGGCGGCGAACACGACATCGCAGGCCATCGAGAGTTCGAGTCCACCGGCCAGGCACAAGCCGTGTACCGCAGCGACGACCGGCAGGCGCGAGCGTTCAAGCGCGGTGAGGGCTTCGTGTCCCGCCGACAGGAAACTCTCGAGCGAAGCCCGCGAAGCGCGCGCCTCGAGAACCTCGTCGAGATCGGCGCCGGTGCAGAAATGCTTGCCATTGGCTTTCAGCAGCACGACCCGGCACGCTGGATTCGCTTCCAAAGACCGAACGCCGGCACACAGGCCGTCCGCCAAGTCTCGTGAAATGCAATTGAATTTCCCGGGCCGGTTCAGCGTGATCACGCCGACCTGGCCTTCCAGGTCTACGAGAACAGGCGGCGCAGTGGTCATCGGTACCCTCCGCCTAGTAAGGCACTGCGACGCGGCCGATCTTCTCGCGCGCGATGATCATTTTCTGAATCTGTTCCGTGCCGTCACCGATTTGCAGGCCCATCACGTCACGCAGGCGCTGTTGGTGCGGCAGATCCATCGTGTAGCCGGAATGACCGTGCGTCAGCAGGCACCGGTGAATCGTCTGAAAGGCTGTCTTCGGGGCCCACCATTTGCACATCGCCGCCTCCGACGTGTGGGGCATGCCCTGGTCGCGCAGCCACAGCGTCCGGTAGCAGAGGAGTCGCGCGGCTGTGAGCAGCGTCTCCGCCTCGGCCAGAGGCTCCGTCACGCCTTGATAGCGCGCCAGCGGCTGGCCGAAGGCCTGGCGTTCGGTGATGTAGCGCCAGGTTTCCTCGAGCGACGCGCGGGCCGGCGCCAGCACTTGCAGGCCGATCAGCGCGCGACTGTAGTCAAAACCTTGCATGACCGTGCGAAAGCCCTCGCCTTCACCGCCGATACGCCATTCGTCCGGCACCTTGACGTCCTGGAAGAAGACAGAGCCGCGGCCGACGACCTTCGAGCCCACGTCGTTGAAGCTGGAGCGGCTGATGCCGGGCAGGCTGAGTGGCACATGGAAGGCCGTCACGCCACGAGCGCCGGAGCCGGCCTCGCCAGTGCGTGCGAAGACGACAATAGACTCCGCCTGCTCGATCATCGAAATCGAGGTCTTCTCGCCGTCGAGCACATAACCTTCGTTGTCGCGGCGCGCCTTGAGCTGGAGGTTCGCAGCATCGGAACCGCCGCGCGGCTCAGTCAGGCCCAGTGCCACCAGCGTCTCGCCGCGGCAAATCCTCGGCACGACGTCGCTCGCGATCTCAGGCGGTCCATGACGCGCCAAGATCGAGCCCATTAGCGATCCTAGAAGCTGCACATAGGCAACGCCAAGATCGGCCGCGGCAACGCCTTCGATTACCAGTCCAGCCGTGACGCCGTCCGCGCCGAGCCCGCCGAACGCCTCCGGCAGATCGACCCCGATCAGTCCGACAGCACCCATCTCCCGTATCAGCGATGGCGCAATGTGGCCCTCCTGTTCGCGCGCCACATACCCCGGCGCGAGCTTTTCGACGCCGAAGCGCCGAGCGGTCTCGCCAATCTGCTGCTGTTCGGGGGTAAGGGAAAAGTCCAATCACCAGCTCCTACTTGAGGAAGTCCCGAAAGCGCGGGGGGCGCTTCTCATTGAGCGCCTTGACCCCCTCCTGGGATTCGGCACTCGCGTAGTAAAGACGCAGGGCCTGCATCCCAAGGCCGCCGATGCCACGAATGTTTTCGCTGTCGGCGTTGAAGGACTTTTTGGCAATGGCTATGGCGGTGGGGCTGCGCTCCACCAGTTCCGCGCACCAGGCCGCGACTTCGGCATCGAGCTTGTCGTCGGGCACGACGGCGTTGACCAGCCCCATGTCCATCGCCTGGCGCGCCGTGTAGCGCCGGCACATGTACCAAATCTCTCGCGCCTTCTTCTCACCGACAACGCGTGCCAGATAGGCAGTACCGAAGCCGGGATCGACGGAGCCCATCTTCGGCCCGACCTGACCGAAAATGGCGTTCTCGCCGGCGATGGTAAGGTCGCAAATCGTTGCCAGAACGTTGCCGCCTCCGATCGCGTAACCGCGTACCTTGGCAATTACCGGCTTGGGCACATCGCGGATGACGCTGTGCAACTCCTCGACCGGCATGCCGACAGAGCCGCGCGTCGACCCGTCACCGTACTGGCCGCTGTGATCGGACTGGTCGCCACCAGTGCAAAACGCCTTGTCGCCGGCTCCGGTTAGAACGATGGCGCCAACGTCGCCATCCCAGCCAGCTTTGAGAAAGGCGTCGAGAAGTTCCACCACGGTGCGCGGGCGGAACGCATTGTAGACTTTTGGCCGATTGATCGTGATCGTGGCGACGTGGTCGGCCTGGGCGCAGAGAATGTCCTGATAATCCATCGAGTTATCCGTGCATCGTTAGGCCACCGGAGACGCTGATGGTCTGACCGGTGATGAAGCTGGCGTCGTCGCTCAGCAGGAAGCAGACGACCCCAGGGTAGTCGCCCGGCTGCCCCAAGCGACGGAGCGGGATCGCCTTCTTCAGGGCCTCGGCAAGCCCTGCCGCAGATTCGCTGACAGTCGCGAACAGGGGTGTGTCGGTCGGTCCTGGGCAGACCGTGTTGAACACGATCCCCTGACGTGCCACTTCCCGGGCCAACGTCTTGCCGAACGCTGCAATCCCGCCCTTGCAGGCCGAATAGACAGCTTCGCCTGAGGAGCCGACCCGACCCGCGTCGGACGCAATACTGACAACGTGGCCTCTGCCGTGCTTTACCATCTTTTTCAGCACGGCATGCGTGACGTTGAGCGGTCCCCAGAGATTGATGTCGATTACTTTCCGCCACAGGTCCCGGTCGCTGTCCACGAAGCGCACAGCCTTGTCCCAGCCCGCGTTGTTCACCAGGCCGCCGATCGGTCCAGAGGCCGCCTCAAACGCATCGACGGCGCGTGCCACCGCGTCATAGTCGACGATGTCGACCTCGTAACCAGAAGCTCGCCCGCCACTTTCGCGAAGTGCACTGGCCGCAGCTTCGGCCGCTTGCCCGTTAATGTCGAAGATGCCGACCACGGCGCCTTCCATCGCGAGACGCCCGGCGATCGCGCGGCCGATGCCGCTGGCGCCGCCCGTGACGATGACAGGCTTGCTCTTCAATCCACGCATCGTAACTATAGATCCTCCCGAAAGATAAATTCGCAAAGTCGGGCGATGGAACCGCTAGGCAATCTGCGCGCCCTTCCCCGACCACTCCACGCGTCAGGCGAGGCGATTGTGCTCGAGGACTTTCAAATAGTCATTAGAAACGTAGGCAGCTGGTACTGATGAGTCAAGCGGTCCATGCCTCCTCCCCAACGGCGAGACCGAAACACCCTGCTCCTGTTCCCAAAGGGGTGGTCCGCGACCTCCACAGGCCGCTGTGGATACCTTTGCACGCTGCAGTCCTTGCCTTTGGGAAACCAACCTTGTGAAGGTAGCGACATTCTACGCTGGACTGCGCCGCAAGATCTCTGCCAATGCCCCACAAGTTCCTTCGCACCGCAGAGTGGCGATATTCCTGCAAGCCCGACACCCATGCCCAAACCTAAGAGAGCAATGCTGGGCTTCCCCCAATGGTGGAGTCACTTGGGACCACCCGTCGCACCGATTGACTACCCTTGCCAGAACTTCTAACGTCCATTAGAGGATTGCGCTTGCTGATTACCGACGAATTGGCCAGTTGGTCGATTATGGCGCAGGCGACGAACTATCCATCAATTGCGCAGCGGACGCGTTCGGAAACTGCGCAGGGAGGGCTTCAGGTATGCCCGAGCATAAAGTCCTTCAAGTCATTGTCGACCCCGAGCGATGTCAGGGACACAACCGATGCAAGGCGATAGCACCGAGCTTGTTCGAGCTCGATGAACTCGGCCACGCGCGCGTAGTCGGCGATGGCATGGTCCCTCCCGGCCTTGAGGATAAGGCGCGGCTTGCGGAAGCCAACTGCCCCGAATTCGCGATCAAGGTGGCGCAGGCTTAACTAAAGGAGTTCACCATGACCGATCGCCCGCCTGTCTCAGATTGGGCCAAAGACTTCGATCACCTGGACCCACGTTGGGTCACCGAACCCTATCAGATCTGGGATGAGTTGCGTCGGCAATGCCCTGTCGCGCATACTGAACGATACAATGGCGTCTATTTTCCCAGCCGCTACGCCGATATCCGGGCGATCGCATATGATACGGAGCACTTCTCTTCACGCCGTGTGGTCGTTCGTGAAATGCCACCTCGTGTGCCAACGGATTCCGCGAAGCCGAAATCCCCGCCTGGCGCATCGACATTGGCTTCGCCACCGATCACCTCGGATCCACCGTATCATCGGCCGGCGCGAATGCTCCTGCTGCCCGCGTTCACCCCGGATGCAATTGGCCGCCTGGAGGCAAAAACGCGAGCGATATGTGGCGACTTGATTGATCGCTTCGCATCGAATGACCGTTGCGACGCAGCAACCGACTATGCACAGCATGTTCCCGTTGCTGTCATTGCACATATGCTCGGATTGCCGGAGGGAGACGGCGAGAAGTTCCGGCGTTGGATTCACCTGCTTCTGCACGAAGGAATCGCGGAAAACGCCTCCTTCGCCCAAGCTCTCGCGGAGATGGACGATTATTTCAGGGTGCAGATTGTAAGTCGTCGTTCGGTTCCCGGAGAGGACCTGATCACTTTCTTGCTTGGCGCACAAATGGAGGATCAGCCCCTTTCCGACGAGCACATAATCGGTACGCTTCGTCTTTTGCTGATTGCAGGCATCGATACGACTTGGAGTGCCATCGGCTCCTGCCTATGGCATCTGGCCCAGCACCGTGATGACCGTCGGCGGCTGGTCACTGAGCCTGCACTCATGCCGCTTGCGGTAGAAGAGTTTCTGCGGGCCTATGCCCCGGTGACGATGGCTCGCCAAGTCGCCAAGGAGACAACAGTCGGCGGCTGCCCGTTCAAGGAACGCGAAATGGTGTTGCTGTCCTTTCCGGCGGCCAACCGTGATCCGGAGGTCTTTCCACAAGCTGATCGTGTTCTGATCGATCGGGCCGAAAACCGACATGCTGCCTTCGGATTGGGAATCCATCGGTGCATCGGCTCAAATCTCGCCCGCATGGAGATTACGGTAGCGCTGGAGGAATGGCTGACGCGTATTCCTGACTTTGACCTCGCCGACCCCGCCTCCGTGACTTGGTCGCACGGCCCGGTACGCGGTCCTCGGAAACTTCCTGTGGTCTTCCGATGACAGCATTGTTGGTCTCACACGTCCCTTGACGTCTGCGCTTTGTGCGACACCGCACGCTCCTCACCGGATTGGATCTGCCCGAAGGTTTCTGGTGCGGGGTTGCGTTCGCCTCTCCGCATGCGCACCCCTTGCGATAACGGCTCGAGGCACCGGTGGCGTGCGCCATCACAGATGGTAAAGGGCGCGCGACGGGAGTGGGCCATCGCAGTTGGGCGGTGACGCAGGATTGGCTGCATACTTCCAAGATTCTGATGGGAACAATCGGCGAGGTCTCCTGAGGCGTTTTGTCTGTCGCCGCGGCAATTTGAAACTGAAAGGAAAGGCCAAATGGTCACGCGCATTGAGATGCTGTCAGTCGAGCAAGCCAAGGCTGCCGCCAAGGAGTGTGGCATTCGAGAGTCGATGGCCGGCCTCAGTGTTTATCGGGCGCTGTTGCGTCATCCGCAGCTCGCGTCTGCGGTCAATCACTTGCTGACCACGCTGCTCTTCACTGGAAACAAGCTCGATGTCCGTCTACGCGAGCTCCTGATCATGCGTATCGGATGGACGACGGGCGCCAAGTACGAATGGACGCAACACTGGCATTTCGCGGAACGCGTCGGGCTGCCGCCTGAGGACGTCATCGCTGTCCGCGACTGGCGTTCGTCGACGCGTCTCGGTGCAGCGGACCGGGCGGTGCTGGCCGCGGTCGACGATACGCTGGAGCGCGGCAAGATCTCGGATTCCGTGTGGGCTGAGTGCGTGCGTCATGTCGGCAGCCCGGAGCAATTGCTGGAGATGGTCATCGCGATTGGAAACTGGAACATGTTCTCACAGCTTCTTCGAAGCGTCGAAATCCCTTTGGAGGACGGCGTCAAGGACTGGCCGCCCGACGGCAGGATCCCCCAAGGGGGCGATGCTTGAGGCAAGCATGCGCATGGCCTAGCCACTGCGTACGTATGCCTCTGCCTCAGCATGTCGCTCTGGCGTTGAACTGGTTTCGTGTGTGCAGGAGACGTCAATGCATGAATTGAGTTTGGTCGGCGCTGATGGAAATCGGCTTGCCGCCAGTGTTGCTGGGAATATTGACCAGCCGACGATCCTGCTTGCGCACGGTGGTGGCCAGACGCGACATGCTTGGGGCAACACTATGAAAACGTTGGGCGCCCGAGGCTATCGCGCTATCGCTGTTGACCTGCGCGGACATGGTGACAGCGATTGGTCGGAACATGGACGCTACGAATTAGACGCATTTGCCGCCGATTTAATCGCAGTTGCTCGACATCTCGGTCGGCCGCCGGCGGTAGTCGGCGCCTCCCTCGGTGGGCTCGCCGCTCTTGTTGCTGAAGGCGAGAAAGCGCCGGGGACCTTTTCCAGTCTGACGTTGGTTGATGTCACGCCAAGAATGGAGATGGCGGGGATAAATCGTGTCGTGGGCTTCATGACCGCTCACGCTCAGAAGGGTTTCGAATCAATCGATGAAGCGGCCGACGTCATTGCCGCCTATCTGCCCAATCGCCAGCGACGCCGAAACTTGAACGGTCTCGCCAAGAACCTACGGCTCGGACCCGACGGTCGCTACCGATGGCATTGGGATCCACGTTTCATCACGAATGTGCAACCTCCAGAGCAAGAGCGGCGATTTGACCGACTGGAAAACGCAGCTCGGCGCACTGGCTGCCCGGTCCACCTAATCCGAGGGGGTATGAGCGACCTCGTAAGCGAAGAGGTCACCAAAGCATTTCTGGAGCTTGTTCCACATGCAAGCTATTCGAATGTTGTAGATGCGGGACATATGGTGGTCGGCGATCAGAACGATCTTTTCTCAGAAGCAGTTCTTGAGTTCTTGGAAACTTGCTACCCACCAACATAACAAATCCTTGATCACGCACACGCAACAGACGTGATTGAAAGGTCGCTTCGGCGGGCATTGGCTCAGAACTCGATGACCGTCCGCGCCGCTTCACCTGTCTTGAGCTGCATGAATGCATTGTTGATGCCGGCGAGCCGGATGCGTCCCGAGATGAGCTTGTCGAGTTTCAGATCGCCACGCAAATAGAAGTCGACCAGCCGCGGCATATCAATACGAAACTTGTTGGATCCCATTGCGGAGCCCTGGATACGCTTCTCGCCAAGCAGCTCCGCACCGGAGACCTCAAACCGGGTGCCGAGCGGCATCATCCCGATGACGGTCGCGGTGCCTCCGCGCCGCAACATGCGGAACGCCTGCTCAACAGTCGTCTTCGAGCCAACACACTCAAATGAGTATTCCACGCCGCCACCGGTCATCTCGCGAATAGCCTTGATGGGATCAGTAGCAGCTGCATCCAGGACATCTGTGGCGCCGAATTCCTTCGCCAAGTCGAGCTTGGAGGCGACCTTGTCGATCGCGATTATGCGGCCAGCGCCGGCGATCGCGGCACCATTGACGGCCGACAGGCCGATGCCTCCCAGACCGATCACCGCGACCGTTGATCCGGGTTCGACCTTTGCGGTTCGAAACACCGCCCCCGCGCCGGTCATCACTGCACATCCAATTACCGCTGCCCTGTCCAGCGGCATCTCAGGGCGGATTTTCACGAGCGAGCGCTCGTGTACCAGCATATATTCGGCGAACGATGAAAGATTGCTGGTGTGCTGTAGCGGCGTCCCCTTCAGCATCATTCGCTGTGGCCCCCTCGGATCGCGGCGCGTGCTAGGGCTGACGCAGAGGGACAACCGGCCGGTCATGCAGTACTCGCACTCGCCGCAGAACGTCGAGATGCAGGTGATTACATGATCGCCTGGTTTCACGTAACTCACGTCATCACCGACCGCCTCGACCACGCCAGCCGATTCGTGGCCCAGCACACACGGGCACGGACGTGTATAGAGTCCTTCGATGTAGTGCAGGTCACTATGACAGACGCCTGCAAAGGCGGTGCGAATTAGCACCTCGCCGCGCGCCGGCTCGTCGAGGAGTACTTCTTCGATCCTTAACGGTTCATTGACGGCGTACATGATGGCAGCTTGGGCTTTCATTTCGCTCCTCCATAAACGCTTGTCTTTGTTCCGTGCGCGTCGTCGACGATCACGGCCCGTGCATCGAAGCTTCGTTACTCTGGTGCTTGGCTCATGACATTGCGCGCAATGATATTGCGCTGGATCTGGTTGGTACCCTCGACGATTTGCAAAACCTTTGCGTCTCTAAAGTAACGGTTGATTGGAAACTCGTTCGAGATGCCGGCGGCGCCGAAGAGTTGTACGGCATCAGTGGCAACACGCATCGCGGTGTCACTGGCGTGGCACTTCGCGATTGCCGCCCTGGTCGCGATCGCACTGCCGCCCAAGCCGGAATCGACGGCAGACGCTGCCCGGTATACCAACTGGCGCGACGCCTCGATCTGTATCGCCATGTCGGCAATCATCCAGCGCACGCCCTGAAACTCACCAACTTGCTGGCCGAACGCGCGGCGATCTCGGATAAAAGTGATAGCATGATCCATGGCACCTTGAGCCAAGCCAACGCCGCGGGCACCGATGATCGGCCGGGAGTGGTTAAAGGTCTCCATTACAATCTTGAAGCCTTGGCCTTCCATGCCGAGCCGGTTTTCTTCTGGAACGTAGGCGTCCTCAAAGTACAACGCATAGGAAGGGACACCGCGCGCGCCGAGCTTGTCCTCCTGGCGGCCGACCGTAAAGCCGGGTGTGCCTTTCGGCACGATGAACAGGTTGATGCTGCCGGGTGCATCCAACTCACCTGTCTTCGCAGCGACAACCACGAAGTCTGCAACACCGGCGTTTGTGCACCAGATCTTGGAGCCGGTCAGTCGATACCCTGCTCCGTCGCGCTTCGCCCGCGTCCTGATACCAGCGACATCAGAGCCGCTCTGAGATTCGGTGACCGAGATCGCACCGCGGAGTTCTCCTGTCGCCAGGCCCGGTAGATATCGCTGCTTCTGCGCGTCGTCGCCACCCGCTAGGATTGCACCAAACGGCACCCATCGAACCAACAATAAATAGGCGGTGTTGTAGCAGACGCGGCCGAGTTCCTCGGTGGCCAAGCAAGCAGCCAGTACGCTATTCATGCCACCGTAGTCCACCGGAAACGGCAACGTGAACAAGCCGAGTTCACGTAGCAGATCAAACATGTCCTGCGGGTACTCGCCTTTGGCGTCGATCTCTTGGGCACGCTCCGCGACTCGCTCACGCGCCACGCGTCGCACGAGTTCCTGCACTTGGCGCTGTTCGTCTGTCAGGCAATAAACCATATGATCGACGTCACAATTGTCGACCAAGCGGGCAGCCCGGTCGCAAGATCGTCCCCCGACGCTCCCCAATGAACTCATGTTCGCGAGGGCGCCATGAAGGCGAGATGCTATCCACGGACGCCGGGAACGCGGCGCTGCATGGTGCCCTTCCCTGTGTCGCGCTACTCCGCAGCAAGTCTCGCTTCCCCGAACGCCGGCATGACATCGCGCGCGAACCAACGCAGCTGGTCCTTGAACTCGGCCGGCGACAATCCTTCAGCCCAGTGGATCATGAAGTCATCGAGCCCGGGGTACTTGGCCTCGATCGACTTGATCCCCTCGATGACTTCGGCCGGCGTGCCGCAGAACCACGCCTTCTGCTTCACGCCGTCGCGGATCGACGGGATCGACGCCGGCGCGCCGGGCGTGCCCCAGGTGCGGCCCTGATCATCGGCATAGCGCACGAAGCCGAACGGCGCGAACCACTTGTAGCGCTCGTCATGCGCCGGCTCGACACGGCGGATCGCCTCCTCCTGGCTGGCGGCAAGATACAGGCCGGCGCCCCAGATCATATCTTCGCCGAGTTGTTTGGGCCGACCGTGGCGGGCGCAGGCGGCGTGATACTCGCGCACGACGTCGTCGAGTATCTTCTCGCCGTTGAGCGTCACCATGGCCTTGAGGCCATAGCGGGCCATCATGTCGATAGTCCTGCCGCTGGCGATCGGCATCCAAATATCGACGGGCAAGTGCTTGGGTCGTGGCACCACCGTGATGTCCTTCAGGCGATAGCCTCTGTAGTCGACGGGCGGCGGACACTCGAAGTACTTTCCCTTGAAATGGAAGGCCTCTTCGTTGAAGCACTTCAGCAGGAGCTGAAGCTGTTCCTCGAAGTATTCGCGGTTTGCCTCGGCATCGATCAGCGGCGCCCCGAAGGTTTCCACCTCGCGAGTGTGGTATCCACGGCCGACGCCCATGATCACGCGACCGTCCGTCACGATGTCGGCCATGGCGTAATCTTCAGCCAATCGAATGGGATGCCACATCGGCAGAACGTTGAAGGCGCAGCCGAACTTCAGGCGCTTGGTCTGCGTGGCGAGCCACAGGCCGAGCTGCACCAGATTGGGCAGGCATTCGTAGCCCTCGCGCTGGAAGTGGTGCTCCGCCGTCCACAGTGCATGGTAACCAAGCTCATCCATGGTCCGAGCCATGTCGCGTGCGGTCGCAAAAACCTCGCTCAGGCGCTGGCTAGAATAGCGACGGTCATTGGCTGGGGTCCCATTGAGACCGACATTGTCGAGATCGATCTGTCCGACATAAAGAACATGGAAACGTTTGATCATGTAGGTCGATTCCTCACTTGAAAGACGCTTGTACCTCTAGGATCGATCGTGACGTGTTCTCGGAGGGGCAACTC
Source organism: Alphaproteobacteria bacterium 65-37 (assembly GCA_001897995.1). Classification (GTDB taxonomy): domain Bacteria; phylum Pseudomonadota; class Alphaproteobacteria; order Reyranellales; family Reyranellaceae; genus Reyranella. The sequence goes on from MKRV01000211.1 coordinate 13,445, forward strand.
GCAGATCTTTTCCTTGGCCACCGTCACATAACGGGATGGTGGGTTCGAGGATCTACGCAGCTTGAGATACGCGGAGTCGAAATCCAGGAAGTGCGCTAATTTCGAATGATCATTAGGAACGCTAGGCACGCCATATCAGTGAGTCAAGAGCAGGACGTCCTAATTGTGCTGCCAACGTTTTGTACCATCGCGACAATGGCGGTCTTATCATTGGCTCTTCGCGGATTCGAGTGGGCGATGTGGGGGCATCATAGCGGGTCGAGCATGCAAGTGAGGACCTTGAGGCGGAGGTACTCCTCGTCGCGCAGGCCGTAGGCCCTGCGCTGGAAGACGCGGATCTTGTTGTTGAGGCCTTCGACGAAGCCGAGCGAGACCTTGTTCTCGGGCCTGCAGAAGGAAGCGATGCCGTCCCAGTGTCGTTCGATCATGTCGGCGAAGCGCCCGTAGGGTTGGAGGCGCTGCCACTTGAGGCTGGCGCGCCAGTTGTCGAAGAAGCGGCGGGCCCACGCGTCGTGCCGGTAGCTCCAGAGCTGGCCGAAGCTCTCCTTGAGGAGATAGGCGGTGTTGAGTCGCTTGTTGGCGGCGAGCAGCAGCCTGAGAGAGCGGCGGCCCTCCAGGGTTAGCCCAACTTGCGCAGAATCGGCACCCCGTCTCAATAGAATCAATGAGTTAGCCGAAAAGTTGGCACTACATTTTTGGTTCAATGTTGGGCTCAGGCGGTGAGCGGGAGGGCGGCGTCGACGTCGGTGGCGCCATGCGCTTGGGCAGGACGATGCCGAGGCGGTCGAGCAACGCGGCCTGGGCTGCGTCCGGCTGGGTGACGCAGCGCAGTCGGATCTCGCCGTGGGTCGCGGTGGGCAGGACGACGTCGTGCGACTGGATGCGGGCGAGTTCCTCGAGCACGGTGCGCGGCGAGTTGCCCAAGCCGGCGCGTTGCTGCCACATCTCGAGGGTCTTCCACAACACGAAGGCCAGGAAGCAGACGAGGATGTGAGCCTGCACGCGATCGGCGCGCTGATGCCAGATCGGTCGCACCCGCAGCTCGTCCTTCTGGATGCGGAAGGCGGCTTCGGCCTGGGTGAGCTGGATGTAGGCGCGCCACAGCTGCCCGTCGCTCCAGTCGGTGATGTTGGTGCGCAGCACATAGGCGCCTTCCGACACGGCGGCCCAGTCGTCGAACGCCGGGTCATGCTCGACGTGCAGGCGCAACCCGGCCGGGCCATCGGCCGCCTGCAAGGCGATCTGGAAGCGCGCGGCCGAGCGCTGGTTGCGCTGAAGGATACGGCCGATCTGGCGGTTGATCTGGGCGGCGTTCAGCCGCTTGCGCGAGCTCTCGATGCGTGCGGCAAGCTTGACCAGCGCCGCCGCGATGCGATCGCTGAACTTGTCGTGCATGGCCCGCTCTTTGTTGCGTCGATCGGCCGAGCGGCACAGGATCGCCTTCTCGCCGGTCTCAGGCCAGGGCACCAGCTTGACCTCGATGCCGTCGCGGATCGCGCGCCAGCCGTCCGCGGCTGCGAGCTCGACGGTGAACTTGCGCAGCTCGGCCTTCGGCGCGCCGATGATGTAGCGCCGCCCGGTCTGGCGCAGCCACGCAACGTTCTCCGCGCTCGACATGCCGCGGTCGGCGATCCAGACGCGGCCGACTATGCCGTGACGGGCTTCCATCGTGTCGACGATGGTCTGCACCGTGCGGCTGTCGTGGGCGTTGCCGGCGAATACCTCGTAGCCCAGCGGGAAGCCGTCGAAGGTCACCACCAGGACGATGCAGACCTGCTTGCGGTCGGGCCGGTGATCGCGGCTGTAGCCGCGGCGGGCCAGCACGTTGCCCTCGGCCTCGCCCTCGAAGTAGGTGCTGGTCACGTCGTACAGCAGCACCTCGTTGTTGACCGCAAACAGCTCGCCGCAGCGCCGCGACAGGTGCGCCTCCAGCTCGGCCTTGTGCTCCAGCAACAGGTCGAGCGCACGATAGAGCCGATCCTTGTTGACCAGATCGCCATCGAGCTGCAGCAGATCGCACAGCGCCGTCCGGCGGTACCAGTCCTCGGCGATGTGCAGCTCGCTCGACGGCTCGCACAACCGCGCCGCCACCAGCACCGCCGCCATGCTCGACCACGGCACGGCTTCCTTGCCACACGGCAGCAGCTTCTCGCACAGCTCGGCCAGGCCGGTGCCGCGCCACAGAGCCAGCGCCAGGTAGACGTCCCCGAACTGGCGGGACCGTTCGACACGAACGCCCTTCAAGCGTATCGGGACCGTCACATCCTGCTGGCCGTCGTCGAACAGACCGGCCTGCTCCGGCATGCCGATCAGCTGCCGGGCGAGTGCTCGTGCCTGCAGCCGACCTCGCGCGTTCAGCTCGCCAAGTTGCGCCACCGTCTGCTGGATAACCCGGCGGCCAACTCGCACGCTGCGCACAAGACGCCAGTAACGATGGACTTTGCCGTCCTTCCTTACCGTCGTGTAGCGCAAGTACATGCGCTCATCTCAACTGATCCCTGATCAAAAGAAAATGGGAATGGTTGGCACTACACGCCCATTCCCGCCTCTCTCGCCTACCAACCCTTTGATCTGGCTCACTCCGTCTCGCGCAAAAAAGCAAAACAGGCCTCCAACTGCGCAAGTTGGGTTAGGTTCTCACGGCGCGACAGCAGGGTGTACTTCTGGCCCTTGATGAAGCGGCGGTCCTTGCCGCTCAGCCGGGCGTACTCGGCCTTGCGCACCTTGTCGAGGGCGTCACCGAGATGGCGCATGATGTGGAACTTGTCGAACAGGATCGCTGCCTGCGGCGCGGCTGCCACGCTGGCATTGCGGAATGGCTTCCACATGTCCATGACGGCGAGGCGGACCTGACCGCACTTTTTCGGCCCCAATTCGGCGTAGAACTGCGCCAGGCTGGCTTCCGAGCGATCCTCGACGCCGAACCAGATGGCCCGTCGGGTAAGCAGATCGCTGACGACGATGCGATAGGTGTGGCGCTTCCTGACCGCGATCTCGTCGATCCCGATCACTACCGGCGACGGCGCGCCGGCCTTCGCCAGCTGCGCCCGCATGTACTGCTTCTCCAGGTCCTTGACCGTGTGCCAGTGGAGCCCCAGTTCGCGCGCCACATCCCGCACCGAGGCCCGACTGCACCGCCGCCCGACATCCATCGCAAACCGCTCCGTGTAGCGCGGATTGTCGGCCAGGAAGTCCAGCCGCTCCAGCTTCACCCCGCCGCAACGCCGGCAATTCACACGTCGCGTCTCGAGTTCCAGAACAATCCGGTATCCGCCGCAGCTCAGATCGCGCACCCGCCGTTGCCCGCTGTCGTACCAGACCCGGCAGACCTCGCCGCAGCTGCCGCAGCGACTTTTTTGAGCGCCAGTCGAGGCTGACGATCAGCGTGCCGCCATCGCCCGCAGCCTCGCGGATCGTCGCCCGCGGCCGAAAGCCCGGGTACTTGTACGCCTCCGACAGCCGCCGCTTCGGCTTCGTTCGATTGCCCATGCCAAAGCGTGCCAGATTCGCCGCCCAGCCCGACCCTCGAAAAGCTCAGTATCCACAGGCATTCGACCCGCTATGATGCCCCCACATCGCCCACTCGAATCCGCGAAGAGCCTTTATCATTTAGGCCTCACATGGGTATTATGTCATTTCCAAAATGGCGCATCGCCTGCCTAATCCGGCGGCAAATGCCGCAGTCTTGTTGCGTTGGAGCCAATCCATGCTGGCCCAAAATGGGGGTTTTTAGTGAGTCAAGGAGTGTCGGCCCGGTCTCGTCGTGCGTCCCATCCGAAATCGGCGATCACCAAGCAGCGCATCCTCGATGCAGCAGCACGTGCATTCAGTCTCAACGGATATGCTGGGACGACCATTAACGACATTGCGATGACTGCAGGAATGCAAGGCGGTAGCATCTACTATTACTTCGAGTCAAAAGACGACATCCTGCAGGAAGTGCTCGATGTCGGTATAACTCGCGTGTTTTCCGCTGCCCGTCTCGCCGTCGGGTCTTTGCCCGCTTCCTCTGCATTCAGCGAAAAGCTTGAAGCCGCAGTGACGGCTCACCTTACGATGCTTTTGCAGCAAGGCGACTATACATCGGCGAACATACGCGTGTTCGAGCAGGCACCCCCGGCTGTGAAACGCCAGAACCGGAAGCTTCGCGCCGCGTATGGCGAATACTGGGGGCAGCTTCTTTCCGAGGGACAGCGCTCTGGAGCGATTCGCAAGAATGTCGACCTGACTATTCTACGTTTGATGATTCTCGGTTCAATGAACTGGGCGGTTACGTGGTATCGATCAGATCGTATGCCTATTCCCGAGCTAGCTCGGAAATTCTGCGAAGTCGTCCTAAAGGGTGTTGGATTGAGCGATGATCAGCCCGAAAGCTCCTCGAGAGGGCGGCGCGCTCGTTCCTGAGCGATTGGGCCCACGGTACCTTGCATTGACCTGGCAGTTCGCGTTGAAGGCTCGCGTTGTACGTTGTCCAAGACTTTCACAACGCGCAACAGAATGTCACGACAGCCAGCGCTTGCGCCTCTTGTAATGCTTGGTGTCGCGGTAGGATTTGCGCGCCCCGCCTTCGTTCAGGCCGAGGTAGAATTCCTTGATGTCGGAATTGTCGCGTAGCTTGTCGGCCGGCCCCTCGAGCACGATGCGACCGTTCTCCATGACGTAGCCGTGGTCGGCCACGGACAGCGCCATGGTAGCGTTCTGCTCGACCAGGAGAACCGAGAGTTTCTCCTGCTGCACCAGGCGGCTAACGATGCCGAAGATCTCTTCGACCAGCATGGGCGCCAGGCCGAGCGACGGCTCGTCCAGCAGCACGACCTTGGGCCGGCTCATCAATGCCCGGCCGATCGCCAGCATTTGCTGCTCACCGCCCGACAGATAGCCGGACTGCTGGTGCCGCCGCTCCCTCAGCCGTGGGAAGTAGGTGTAGACCATGTCGATCCCCTGCTTTACCGAGCCGCCGTCCTTCTGGACGTGGCCACCGGCGATCAGATTCTCCTCCGTGGTCAGATGTTCGAACACGCGCCGACCCTCGAACACCTGGGCAAGGCCGAGCCGCGTGACGTCGTGGGCCCGCATGCCGTCGATGCGACGGTCGCCGATCTGGATCGTGCCCTTGGTGACCTCGCCGCGCTCGCTGCGCAGCACCCCCGAGATCGCCTTGAGCGTCGTCGTCTTGCCGGCGCCGTTGGCGCCCAGCAACGTCGTGATGGCACCTTCGCGCACGTCGATCGACACGCCCTTGAGGACGAGGATGACGCGGTCGTAGACGACTTCGATATTGTTGATCGAGAGCATGGGATGTCAGGCGGCGGTTTCCCGCCGCCCGCCCGTTCCTTGGTTCAGGACTTCGAGGCTTCTGCCGCCAGATGCTTCTTGATGATCTCGCGATAACCCTGGAACCAGTCCTTGTCCCTGACGAGCTTGCCGCCCTTGACCGTCCAGATCTGGACCCAGCCGCCGCCCTCGTGATCGGCCGCGGTGATCTCCATCGGTGGCACCAGGCCACCCAGGGTGAAGCCCTTGATCGCCTCCATGCCTTTCTTGACCTCTTCCGAGGTCGGCGCCGCACCGCCCTTGACCTTGATGGCGTTGCGCACGGCCTCGGTATGCATCGCCGCGATGAAGACACCGCGATTATAGTAGACGGTCGAGTCCAATTCCTTCGGCACGGGCTTGCCCTGCGCCTTGTACATGGCCTCGATGTCCTTGATGACTTGGAAGTCCTTGCCGACGCCAGCAAACTGGATGCCGTTGTAACCTTCGGCCACGGCCATGCCGCCGGCCGCGATGATGTCGGCCTCGGCGCTGCCCCACACGAAGGCCACCACTTTGCTGAGCGGAAAGCCCTTGCCCTTCAGTTCCTTGATGGAAACCGATGGCGATCGCCCGAACAGGTGGGTGATGATGAAATCCGGCTTGAAGCGGCCGGTGATATCGAGGATCTGGGCGCCCATCTCGACGCCAGGTGCCGGCACCGCGAAAGTGCGCATCTCGAAGCCCTCGGACTTGGCGAGGTCCTCGAGGATCGGCAGCGGCTCCTTGCCGGCCGGGTTGTCGTAGAAGAGATAGGCGATCTTCTTGCCCTTCAGGTTGCCGCCCAGCCTTTCCTTGGCGAACGCCACCGCCGCACCGGCCTGCGACCAGTAGCTGGCCGCGATCGGGAAGGTGTAGGGGAAGCGCTTGCCGTCGGCGGCCGACGCCGTGCCGAAGCCAGGCGAAGTGCCGAGAATCTTGTCCTCCTCCAGCTTCTTGGTCAGCGCCATGGTCGAGGCGGTGCCGAAGAGACCCTCGAGAACCGCGCCCTCCTTCTTGAAACGCTCATGCGCCTCCATCGCGGGCGGCACCTTGTACTCGTTGTCGACCTCGAGGACCTTGATCTTGAAGCCTTCGACACCGCCCTTGCTGTTCACCAGGGCGATGTAGTCGTGATAGCCGGGGCACAGGTTTACGCCCACGGTGGCCGTCGGACCGGTCCGGTCGCACTGCAACCCGAACACGAGTTCCTTCTGCGCTAAGGCCTGGCCGCCGCCGAATGCCAAGGTCGCAGTGGTCGCCGCGATCCCCAGCCAACTCCTAACAAACTTTGTCATGGGTTCCTCCTTTCGCTTCGCCGCAACGCCCCACTCTAGTAAGAGAAGGGCCAAACTCGGAAATAGCTCCGAATATTCCTCCACAGTCGATTGAGCCCCTCGGGCTCGACGATCAGGAAAAAGATGATCAGGCCGCCGAACACGCCCAGCCGCAGGCCTGAGATAACATTCGCCATTTCGGCGCCGGTGAAGAACAGCGACCCGATATTCTCCATCAAAATACGGATCACGATCGGCAGCAAGGTCACGAAGACCGCCCCCAGGATGGATCCGAGCACTGAGCCCAATCCGCCGATGATGATCATGGCGAGATAGTCGATCGACACGATGAGCTGGAATTGCTCGTAGTTGGCAATGCCGAAATAGTAGGTGTAGAGCACACCGCAGACCCCGGCATAGAAGGACGAGATGGCGAACGCCATCAGCTTGTAGCGATAGATATCGATGCCGATGATCTCGGCCGCGATGTCCTGGTCACGGACGGCCACGAACGCCCGGCCGATGCGGCTGCGCACCAGGTTGAGCGTCGCCACGATCGCCAGCACGGCAAAGAACAGCAGGAAGAAATAAAGGTGGCCCTGGGTGTTGAAGCTGACGCCGAACAGGCTCGGCCGCTCGACCTGGATCGAGGCCTGGGCGCCGCCTGAGATCGCCGGCACGTGATTGATGGTCCATTCGATGATGAGCTGGCCCGCCAGTGTCGCGATCGCGAGATAGAGGCCCTTGATGCGCAGGCTCGGCATGCCGACGATGACGCCGATCACCGCCGCCATCATGCCGCCCGCCGGCAGCGTGATCCAGAATGGCAGGCCCAGCCTGACGGCAAGATTGGCCGCGGTATAGGCGCCGACCGACATGAAGGCGGCATGGCCGATCGAGATCTGGCCGGTATAGCCCACGAGAATGTTGAGGCCGAGCGCGCCGACGATGGCGATGAAGATCAGATTGAGGATCGACAGGTAGTATTCATGGACGGTGAGCGGGACGATCACGATGAAAATGAGCGCCAGCACACCGACCGTCCATTTCGCGATCGGCAGCGGATAGAGCGCCATGTCGGCGCGGTAGGTCGTTTTGAAGACTCCGGACTCGCGATGAAACATGGTCTACACACGCTCGATCTTGCGTTTGCCGAAAATGCCGTAGGGCCGGATCATGAGGACCAGGATCATCAGCACGTACGGCGCGAAATCCTTGGTTCCGCCGCCGACATAGGGGTCGAGGTAGCCGGCGGCGAGGCTTTCAACGATGCCGATGATCAAACCGCCCACGAGCGCACCGCCGATCGAATCGAGGCCGCCCAAAATCACGACCGGGAACACTTTCAGCCCGACCAGCGCCAGGTGCACGTCGACGCCCAGCATGCTGCCCCAGACGATGCCGCCCAGGGCCGACACGACGCCGGCCATCGCCCAGGCGAGCGCGAAATAGCGCTCGACATTGATGCCCATGGCTTGCGCCACCTGCTGATTGTCGGCCACCGCCCGCATGGCAACGCCCATCCGGCTCTTCTTGAAGAACCAGCTGAATGCCAGGAAGAAGGCGATGGCGACCACCGCGCCCGCGACCTGGATCGGCGGCAGGCTGGCCGGTCCCAGCACGATCGGCTCGTCGCCGATCGGAAGCGACACGGCCCGCGTCTCGCTGCCGAAGATGACCGGACCCAGGCCACGCAGGACGGCAGCGAGGCCGATGGTCGCCATGATCACGGCGACGACGGGGCGGCCGAGCAGTGGCCGCAACACGACGCGTTCCAGCCCGAAGCCAAAGCCGATCATCACCGCCAGCGTCACGATGACGGCGACGGCGAGAGGCATGCCCTCGAACGACAGCATCATCGCCACGATCAGGCCGGCCAGCATGACGAACTCGCCCTGCGCGAAATTGATGGCGTCGGTCGCCTTGTAGACCAGCACGAACCCCAAGGCGATCAGCGAATACATCAGCCCGATCGAGACGCCGTTCAGCAACAACGCGAAGAGAAAGCCCAGATCTTCTGACATTGCCTCTCCTCAAGCCGCCCGACGCACCGGCGGGGCCGATACCAGGTCGTGGATGGCGATGATGGATGTCATGGTCGATTTGCGACCATCCTCAAAAGTGATTTCCACGGTGACCTCGGCGCTGTTCTCGCCGCCATAGAAGGCGTCGATGACGTTGGCGTATTTCTCGGCCACGAACTTACGGCGCACCTTGCGGGTACGTGTCATCTCGGCATCGTCGGCCTCGAGTTCCTTGTTGAGAAGCAGGTAACGCTTGGCCTGCTGCATGTCCGGCAGCGTGGCATTGGCCTTGGCGATCTCCTCGCCGATCAGCGTCGCCACCTCGCCCTTGCGGCTGAGGTCCATGAAGCTGGTGTAGGCAATGCCGCGCTTCTCGGCCCAGGTCCCGACAGTCTGCATGTCGATGGCGATCATCGCGGCCACGAAAGGCCGCTGGTCACCGAAGGCGACGGCTTCGCGGATGAAGGGGCTGAACTTCAGCTTGTTTTCGATGAACTGCGGCGCGAAAGCCGAGCCATCGGTGAGCTTTCCGACATCTTTGGCGCGATCGATGATCACGAGGTGGCCCTGCTTGTCGAAGAAGCCGGCGTCGCCCGTCTTCAGCCAGCCGTCGGGGGTCACGGTGTCGCGCGTCACCTCCTCCTGCTTGAAGTAGCCCTTGAAAACGTTGGGCCCTTTCAGCATGACCTCGCCGCGATCGTCGATCTTGACCTCGACCCTCGGGATCGGCCGGCCGACCGTGTTGGGGTTGGCCTCGGCATCGGCCTGGCAAGCGATCATCGCCGTGGCCTCGGTGGCTCCGTAGATCTGCTTGAGGTTGATGCCGAAGGAGCGGAAGAAACGATAGGTATCGGGTCCGAGTGGAGCACCGCCGGTGTAGCACCAGCGGGCATTGCGCAGCCCCAATTGATCACGGACGGGGCCGTAGACCAGGATCTGGCCTACCGCCAAGCCCAGCCGCTCCACGATCGACAGTGCATTGCCGTCAGAGCGCTTCAGCTCGCAGCGCTCGGCTAATGCACGAAAATGCTCGAAGGTACGGCGTTTGAGCGGCGAGGCGTCGTCTGTCTTCACCTGCATCGTGGTCAGCATGTTTTCCCAGATGCGCGGCGGCGCCAGCACCGCGTCGGGGCCAAGCTCGCGCAGGTCGCGCTGCACGGTCTCTGGATTCTCCGGACAGTTCGCCGTGGCCTTCGCGACCAACGCCATACCGAGCGAGAAGGCTGCGTCGCCGACCCACGCCATCGGCAGGTAGGACAGCCAATCGTCGCCCGGCTTGATCTCGTTCACCTCGACGAAGGCCTCGGCCGTCGCGATCATGTTGCGGTGGCTCAGCATCGCGCCCTTGGGCGCGCCGGTCGTGCCCGATGTGTAGGCGATCATCGCCGTATCGCCAGCCGCACCCTTGGCGACTTCCTTGGCGTAAAAATCCGGGTTCGCTTTTCCGAACGCTCTGCCCGCTTCCATCACGCTCTCGAACGAGCACAGGATCGGATCGTCGTAGGCCCACATGCCGCGTGGATCGTCGAACACAATCGAACGCAATCTGGGCAGCTGGTCCTTGAGCGACAGGGCCTTGTCAACCTGCTCCTGATCCTCGGCCACGATCACTGAGGTCTCCGCGTGGTTGAGCACGTAAACCAACTCCGACGCGATCGAATCCTGATAGACCGGCACCGAAACACCACCCAGGGCCTGGGCCGAGACCTGGGCGAAATAGAGCTGCGGCCGGTTGTCGCCCACGACCGAGAGCTTGTCGCCGCGCTTGAAGCCCATCGAAGCCATGCCGTGGGCGAAATCGCGCACATGGTCCTGATAATCGGCCCAGGTATAGGTCTGCCAGACGCCGCGCGTCTTTTCGCGCATGCCCGCGCCGCCCGGATCGGCGGCGGCGTTACGCGCCACAAGCTTGGGCAATGTGTCGGTCTTCGGGGAGTCGACGAGACTCATACACGGCCTCCGCTTTTGGACGTGCCGAGATAGGCCTCAATCACCTTGGGGTGGCGCTGCATCTCATCGGGCGTGCCCGTGGCGATGCACCGGCCGCGGTCGAGAACCACGACCCTGTCGGAAATATCCATGACCACGCCCATGTCGTGCTCGATCAGGACGACCGTGACGCCACGCTCCTGGTTCACGTCGAGGACGTAGCGCGCCATGTCTTCCTTCTCGTCCTGGTTCATGCCGCCCATCGGCTCGTCGAGCAGCAGCACTTTCGGCTCCGACGCCAGCGCCCGTCCCAGCTCGACGCGCTTGCGCAGGCCATAGGCCAGCGCCGAGGTCGGCTGCTTGCGCAGATCCTGCAACTTCAGGAACTCGATGATTTCCTCGATCGCCTCGCGATGGGCGATGTCTTCTTTCTGGGCCATGCCCCAATAGATGACGCTCGACAGCACACCCGACTTCATGCGCACGTGGCGGCCGAGCATCAGGTTGTCGAGGACGGTGAGCCCGCTGAACAGGGCGATGTTCTGGAAGGTGCGCCCGATTCCCAGGGCGGCGATGTCGCTCGGCTTCTTCTGGGTGATGTCACGACCTTCGAGCACGACGCGACCGGTGTCAGGCTTGTAGAAACCCGAAATCATGTTCAGGAGCGAAGTTTTGCCGGCGCCGTTGGGACCGATGATCGACAGGATACCGCCGCGCGGCACGTCGACCGAGACATCCTGCACAGCAGTGACGCCGCCGAACTTCTTGGACAAGGTGGCGACGCCGAGAATCGAAACTTCATCCAACTTTAACTGCCTTTCAACGCCTCAGCTGCACGTCTGACTATCTGCTGATTCGTGCGATCATAGTTATGCTAGGCAGCTGCAGGCCAGGCAACACGACCGAGCAAGCCTGATACAAACACGCTTTAGAGAAATGATTGCTCACATCCAGCGCCCCACCCGTCGACTTTTTTTCTAATACTTATTTGATTTTGCGTCACCCTATTGGTGATGAGTCGGAGCCGTCAAGAAGAATGTACTGCATTCGAGACCTGAAACGGTTCCGCCACTCGAACTAAGTGAGAGACTTAGCGAGCGATTCCTTCAACCTTTACGCGTCTGCTCGACCACGCCGCAATAGACGTCCCGGCATTACCGATGTCGAGTGGTTCAAGAGGTCTCGATTGGATTGCCTCACCAAGGTGCCATTCACAACTACGGCCTCAATGCCCTCTGCGTCGGAAACAAGACGGTCGGCGCCGCTCGGAAGGTCAAAGACCCGGCGAACCTTGCCACTACCGACCGTCCCCGGATCAAACACCACAAGGTCCGCGGGCATGCCCAAGGCAATCAAGCCGCGATCTGAAAGCCCAAATACTTCGGCCGGACGGCTGGTTAGCATTCGCACGGCCTCTTCCAGCGAAAATGCCGCTTTCTCACGAACCCAGTAGCCAAGGAGATAGGTCGGCAGGCAGGCATCACAAAGTTGGCTTGCATGGGCGCCAGCGTCCGACAAGCCGATCACTGTGCACGAACTCTTCAACAACCCTTCAACTTCGGCCTCGTCATGATTTGCTACCGGCATACGAAAACGTGCGTCCAAATTAGTGGCCAGCGAGAGATCGAGCAGCAAGTCAGTTGGTTTGACTTTTCGTTCTCGTGAAACCTCTACCAACAGCCGTTCCTCCAACTTGGGGTCGGGGCTGAACTGCGAAATGACCGTCTTTGCGAACGCTGACCGGAAGGACTCTCTTGCGCCCCGCTCCATCAAGTCGGCGAATGCATTTCGAAAGCCGGGATCGGCATAGATGCGCCGCTTGCCTTCTTGATCTGCCGCAGCAACTGGCTTGAACAAGGACATCGGCTCGAAGAGAAAGGGTTGCTTGAGCTGGTAATCAAACATAAGCGCGCGAGGCGTTACTTGCGGGAAGATTGGCAATCCCTCCGCCGCCAACTCCTCAGATCGACGAAGCTGTTCTCGGTGATCGCCCGCTCCGAGTGACAGCCCTGTGAGCAATGCCGTCCAGGTGACAGGACGACCGGTCGCCCGCGCAATTTCCGCGAATTCTTCCAAGAACAGCTCTTTACCGACGGTCGCTTGGAAAATTCCGCTGCCTACCTCACCTAACACCTTGGCTAGTGAAATTATCTCCGATACTTCGGCAGCCCGGCTCGGAACCGGCTTTCCGCCGTAGCCTACGTGGGTTGAAGCCTTCGAAGTGGCGAACCCGACTGCCCCGGCGACAAGCGCTTCCCGAACCAGTTCACGCATACGCGCTAGTTCGTCGGGCCGCGCCGGCCGTTCGACAGCTTCCTCCCCCATGACGTAAAAACGCACGGGCGTATGACCGATGAGAACGCCGACATTGATCGCACTGCCTCGGCGCTCAATCGCGTCGAGGTACTGAGGAAACGATTCAAAGGGCCAACTCGGCCCAAGCCCAGCCTCCAACGCGTCGACGCTCATGCCCTCGACTTTTTCCAAGGTTCGAAGAATCAGATTGCGATGATCCGGCCGCGTCGGCGCAACGCCGAAGCCGCAGTTCCCCATCACGACGGTGGTAACGCCATGCCAAGGCGAAATGCTAAGCATCCGGTCCCACATGATCTGAGCATCATAGTGGGTGTGAATGTCCACGAAGCCAGGCGCCACGATCAACCCGCTGGCATCGACCGTTTGTCCACCTTTGCCGGATATCTCGCCGATAGCGACAATTCGGCCATCTTTTACGCCGATGTCGCCGCGGAATCGCTCCCGCCCCGTGCCATCTACAATACTGCCGCCGACAATCTTCAGATCGTAGGTCATACCGCGCACCCCTCACCGTGGCTGAAACGCCCGATCGAGAAGCGCAAGGCGGTCGGCACTCAAACCGCTGCCGAACGATTCACCCTGTTCCCGTCGAAGAAAGATCTCGGCGGTTGCGCTTCACACATAAGGCAATCGCCATCCGCTTCCAGATTGGCATTGCACACGGCACAAATTCTAATTAATGCTAGAAATAGTCAAGCATCAAATCAGCGTCTTCGCGCCTCTTCCAGAGTGAACTTCCGATGGCGCTGCGGAGCATGAAATTTTTTTCGTTGACCTATTGCCCCCACATCTGAGGAAACGCCGCGATGCATGTCGGAATGAGCACATTCTTTCAGAACCTGTCGGGTCTGACAGACCGTGAGGTTTACCGTCATGAAGTCGCGATGGCAGATCTCGCTGAACCCCTTGGCTTCGATTCGATCTGGGCTGCCGAGCATCACTTCGACCACTACACAATGTGCCCCAACGTTGCGCAGTTCCTGACCTATATGGCCGGGCGCACCAAGCGCGTTAAACTTGGATCTATGGTCATGGTGCTTCCCTGGCACGATCCGGTTCGTCTGGCCGAAGAAGTCTCCGTCCTCGATCACGTTTCCGACGGCAGGGCAATTCTGGGCATCGGGCGGGGACTTGGGCGCATCGAATTCGATGGCTTTCGTGCGCCTATGGGCGAGTCCCGTCAGCGATTTGTGGAATACTCTGAGGCGATTCTCAACGCCTTGGAGACGGGTTGGATCGAGAGCGCAGGCGAGCTTTACCGCCAACCAAGGACAGCGATTCGGCCAACTCCGCACTGCAGCTTCAAGGGACGCGTTTACGCTTCAGCGGTATCTCCGGAGTCGGCCCGTATCATGGCCCGGCTAGGCGTCGGTCTTTTGATCATCGCGCAGAAACCTTGGGACAAGACAGTCGCTGAGCTCAACGCCTATCGTGAAATCTATCGCGAAATTCACAACAACGCAGAACCGCCAAAGCCGATAGTAGCGTGCTTCATCTGTTGCAACGAGGATGCGGCAGCAGCGAACGCAATGCACGATAAGTACACCCGTGGCTACAGCCGCTCAGCGCTTGATCACTATGAGTTTCACAATGAAGGTCTCGCTGACATCAAAGGATACGAGTACTACGGCGCTTTAGCGCAGAACATACGAAAGCACGGCGTCGATGCCTTTGTGAATTTCCTTGCGGACCTGCAGGTACGCGGGACGCCACAGCAGGTCTACGACCAGATGCTGCAATATCAACATCTCACCGATTGCGCCGGTTTCATTGGGATTTTCAGTTTTGGCGGAATGCCACACGAGATGGCTCAAGCGAATATGCGCCTCTTCGCAAGAGAGGTTCTTCCCCGGCTCCAGGGGTTGGAGGTGGGCGCATCGGTTGGAACGCCCCTGGCGATCGCAGCTGAGTAGCCAATGGTCGACATCGGTCTCGGCGGCAAGTCCGTACTGGTCACGGGCGGCGCGTCCAACATTGGGCGCGCCATCGTGTTTGCCTTGGCCCGGGAAGACGCCAATATCGTCTTTGCCGACATCGACGAAGAGCAGGCACAGCGAACACTGAAGGACGCCACCAAGCAAGGCAAGGGGCGGATCAGCTTCCAAGCAGCGGATGTGACAAAGGAAGAAGATGTAGACGCGCTCATCGGGCGCACGATGACCGAACACGGACGCCTCGATGTCCTGGTCAATAACGTCGGATGGGACCGCCCGTCAGCGTTCGCTAGACAGTCGGCGATGCACTGGCGGCGACTGATCGAGATCAATCTAGTTTCGACGATCTTGTGTACCCAAGCTGCATTGCCCCGGCTTATCGACGCCGGTGGGGGCGCGATTGTCTCTGTCAGCTCGGATGCCAGCTTTGGCGAGCCTCGCGAAACAGTCTATGGGGCCGCGAAAGCCGGCGTAAATACTTTCATGAAGGCGATTGCAAAGGAGTACGGCCGCCACGGCATCCGGTGCAATGTTGTAGCTCCAGGCCTGATCTTGCCGACGGCCGCAGATGAGATTGGCGCCAGCAGCCTATGGGTCGGCCGTGATGCCTTCTTTTCCGATGAACAAGTGGAGAAAGCCAGAAAAGTGATTCCTCTCGGCAAGGTTGGCCGAGCCGCCGATATTGCCAATGCGGTGCTGTTCTTCGCCTCACCCGGCATGGCTGGACATATCTCCGGGCAAGTGTTGAGCGTGAGCGGCGGTTATGCGACCCCAGGCTGAACGAAAGGCGGAAGCGTGAGCAAGCGTTTTGCGATCATCGGTGCGGGCATGTCGGGCATCCTGACGGCCATCAAGCTCAAGCAGCGTGGCATCCGGGACTTCGCGGTCTACGAGAAGGCCGGCGGGTTGGGCGGTACCTGGCGGGACAACACCTATCCCGGCCTGTCCTGCGACGTGCCGAGCCACGTCTATGCCTATTCCTTCGAGCTGAAGGCCGACTGGTCGCACCGCTTCTCGCCAGGCGCAGAAATCCAAGGTTATTTCGAGGGCGTGGCGAAGAAGTACGAACTCGACAGCCACTTCCGCTTCAACAGCGAGATCGTACGCGCGGAGTATCGCGACGGGCGCTGGCATCTCTCGATCAAGGGAGGTGCCACCGATGTCGTGGATTTCGTCATCTGTGCCACCGGGGTGCTGCATCACCCGGCCTATCCCGACATCCCGGGACTCGGCGACTTCGAGGGCGCTTGCTTCCATTCCGCGCGCTGGGATCATTCCGTGCCGCTCGAGGGCAAGCGGATCGGGATCATCGGTACCGGCTCGACGGCGATCCAGATCGTACCGGCTCTGGCCGATACCGTGTCGAAGCTGACGCTCTTTCAGCGCACCGCGCAGTGGATTCTACCGCTCGCCAACCCCGCCTATAGCGAGGCCGAGAAGGCGATGTACCACACCTCCCCGGAGCGGCTGCAGCAATCTTACGATTTCTGGTCGGCGCGCTTCGTTGATACCTTCGCGCGCGCCGTAATCGGCGACCAGGACGAGCTGCGGAAGATCGAGGATGCCTGCCGCACCAACCTCGAGGAGAACGTGGCAGATCCCGAGCTGCGGCGGCGACTGACGCCCAACTATCGCGCCACCTGCAAGCGGCTGATCATGTCGGACACGTTCTATCCGGCGATGCAGAAACCCAGTGTCGCGCTGGTGACCGACGGCATCGACCGGATCGAGGCGGGTGGCGTGCGGACCAAGGACGGTGTCCTGCATGAGCTGGACGTGCTCGTGCTGGCGACCGGCTTCGACGGACATGCCTTCCTGCGGCCGATGGATGTGGTGGGCGAGAGTGGTCGGCGCCTCGCCGACGCCTGGGCGCAGGCCAATGAGGCCTACCGCTCGGTGGCGGTGCCAGGCTTCCCCAACTTCTTCATGCTGGTCGGTCCCAACAGCCCGATCGGCAATTTCTCGGTAGTCCTGATCTCCGAGATTCAGCTGGCCTATATACTGCAGCTCGCCGATTTGGTGCTTGGCGGGAAATGCCGCTCGGTGGCACCGAAGGAGGAAGCGACCCGCCGCTTCAACGTCGCTCTGCGCGAGGCCATGAAGAACACGGTCTGGGTGACCGGCTGCCGGAGCTGGTACCTCGACCGCAATGGCAATCCCGCGCTGTGGCCCTGGGGCTTCGAGCGCTTCCGCGAGGAGATGAACTCGCCCGACCTCGCGGACTTCGATTTCGCCGCCTGAATTCAACCATTTGCTCGAAGTAGCCTAGGCGCAGAAGGCGCGCCGATCCGCTCCCAAACCTCTCAAGAAGGCCAGCGATGGATGATCTGACAGCATTGATGTCGTTCCTTCGCAAGCAACCGTCAATGTCTAGCGCGACAGTGGCGGAACGGCGCGCGGCCTACGACCGCGCCGAACGAGCCTTTACCCTGCCGGCTGGCGCGACGGTTCGACTCTGGGAACGCAATGGATTGATCGGAGAGCTGGTCGACCCGGAGCACCCAGTCGACGGTCGCACAGTCCTATATCTACACGGCGGCGGATATGTGATCGGATCTCCTCGATCGCATAGACATCTGGCCGCCGCGATTGCCATTGCGGCAAGTGCCAATGTACTGTTGCTCGATTATCGCCTCGCCCCGGAGCATCCGTTCCCCGCCGCAGTCGACGACGCCGTCGCCACGTATCGCCTACTTCTCCAGGATACCGGATCTCAGCGATTGGCCGTTGTGGGCGACTCGGCCGGAGGCGGCCTCACTGTGGCGACATTAGTCGCCGCCCTTAGTGCCGGTGATGCCATGCCTGCAGCCGCGGTCTGTTTATCTCCTTGGGTCGATTTGACGTGCGACACCACTGCACCGCCCCCCGCTACAATTGACGATCCACTCGTAAAGACTGAAGACATCTTAGCCTACGCTTCGTCCTATCTTGGAGCCATTCCGGCAACCCATCCCTTGGCATCACCACGGTTCGCGGATCTTCGCGGCCTGCCTCCAATGTTGATACACGCAAGCACTTCCGAAATGCTGGCGCCTGACTCGATGCGGCTGGCCGAAGCAGCGCGAG
Organism: Alphaproteobacteria bacterium 65-37; assembly: GCA_001897995.1. GTDB lineage: Bacteria > Pseudomonadota > Alphaproteobacteria > Reyranellales > Reyranellaceae > Reyranella. The sequence continues at coordinate 31,283 of MKRV01000211.1, forward strand.
TTGCAGGCGTAGACGTCACTTTGGAAATGTTTGAGGGTGTCCCTCACGTTTGGCATTGGTTCTGGCCACGCCTTGAAACGGCAAAAGTTGCTATTGCAAAGGTCGGCACGTTTCTCGACGACCATTTGGATGGAGGCAATAGGCAGCAACGCAAACTGAAATAAGAGGAGGACGTCATGACGATGCCGGCGGAGACCGACACAACGAGTCCGAAATATCTGCGCGACAAGTACGCCATCGTCGGCGTCGGCGAGACGGCCTACATGCGCGGCTCGGGCATGACGACCCGCGCGCTCGGCACCTGGGCGGTGCGCAACGCGATCGAGGATGCCGGCCTGAAACCATCCGACGTCGATGGCATGTTGTCCTACCAATCGGGCGATTCGACCTTCTCGACGTTCATCGCCGGCGACCTCGGCATCCGGGCCAACTTCTACATGGACGTGTTCGGTGGCGGCTCCTCGACGGAGGCGCTGGTCGGCATGGCGATGGGACTGATCGAGGCCGGCATGTGCAAGGTCGTGGTGATCTTTCGCGCGATGAACGGCTTCTCCCAGGTCCGTATCGGCGGCACCGGCGCGCGCGCGGTGGCGCCCGTGTCGGGCGACATGCTGCACAGCCGCGCCTACGGCTGGCAGAGCGCCGGCCAGATGTTCAGCCCGACTTTCATGCGCCACATGTACGATTACGGCACGCGCCCCGAGCAGGTCGCCGCCGTCAAGGCGATCCACAGCGAGCATGCCTCGAACAATCCCAAGGCCTTCTACAAGGAGCGGGTGAGCGTCGCCGAGGTGCTGGCGAGCCGCATCATCTGCAAGCCGCTGCATCTGCTCGACTGTTGCGTGGAGACCGACAACGGCACGGCGCTCGTCGTCGCGAGCGCAGAGCGGGCCCGCGACTGCCGCCATCCGCGCACGCTGATCCGCGGCGTCGTCGGCCGCTGCAGCAAGCCGCGCCTCGACATGCACTACCAGCACGGGCCGATCTCGACCGTCGCCGGCAAGTATGCGCGGGAGATCCTGTGGCCCAACGCCGGGGTCGGACCGGAGGATATCGACGCCACCGGCTCGTACGACGCCTTCACCTTCACCACGATGCTGCAGCTCGAGGATTACGGCTTCTGCAAGAAGGGCGAAGGCGGCGCCTATGTCAGCGACGGCACGATCCGCCTGGGCGGGCGGCGGCCCAACAACACCAGCGGCGGCCATCTGTGCGAGGGTTATACGCACGGGCTGAACATGGTGATCGAGAACGTGCGCCAGCTGCGCCACGACGCCGACGATTCGTGCCCGGTGGGCCCCGACGGCAAGCGGCAGCATACCTACGACTATCGCGAGGGCGGCTGCCGCCAGGTCAAGAAGTGCGAACTGACGGCCAACATGGGCTGGGCCAACCCGGGCACCGGGTCGGCCATGGTGATGCGGCGCGACTGAGAAGAGGGGACACGTCCATGGCGATCCAGGCCAAATACCTCGACATGCCGCTCGACATCAACGACCTCGATGTCGAGAACCTCGCCTACTTCAGGCATTGCGCTGCGCATAACTTCCACCTGCAGCGCTGCACCAAGTGCAATCTGCTACGCTATCCGCCGACCACGGCCTGCCCGTGGTGCATGAACCCGAAGTCCGACTGGGTGCCGGTCGAGGCCAAGGGCGCGGTGCATTCCTACACCGAGGTGCATCACGCCATTCAGCCGGCCTTCAAGAGTCATACGCCCTATCTGATCCTGGTAGTCGACCTCGATACGCAGAAGGGCCAGCCGAGCGAGCACGAGGCCTTGCGCGTCGTCGGTAACCTCGCTTTGCCGGACGGCACGCTGGCGCCGCCGGAGATGGTGCGCCGGGTCGGCATCGGCACACGCCTTCGCATGGTCTTTTCCGACGTGACGCCCGGCCTCGCCCTGCCGCAATGGACCATCGACGAGAGCGCAACGCAGCCTGCCAAGCCGTGGCGTTATCCGCAAGAGTGACGATAGGCAGGCATGGGATAGGAAGTTATGGTCGGCCATCGCTGGAGTGGTCCGGAGGTCTTGGAGGTCAAGGGTCTACCCGAGCCGCCTTTGCGGTTGAGGCGCGTACGGATCGCCTTCCGCGCCGCGGGCATCGCCTTCCAGGACACGCGGCTGATCGGGGGCAAGTACCAGACGAAACCACCGTTTCCGATCTGCCCGACAACGAAAGCTGCGGCATTGTTGCCGAGGTTGGCCAAGGCGACACGGATCTCAGATCTGGCGAAATGGTCATCGCGCTGCTGCGCTACAGCGGCTACGCCGAGCAAGCGGAGGTCCCGCAGGGCAGCCACAGAGTGCCGACCGACACAAGGAGCACGACGACGCCGGCCTTGGCATGGACTACCGCACCGCAACCAAGGGCTCGTCGATCGAGCCGGACTGAAGCCTGGCCCGATCGTCCTGGTGCGCGGCGCAGGCGGCGGCGTGGGGCTCGCCGCCGTTCACTCGCCGCAACTCAGAGGGCGACCGTGATAGCCGCCCGCAAGCCTAAGGTTCCTGTTCCTATCTGACATGCACCGAATTTTCCAGACCTTCATCGATAGTCTTGCGGCGAGTTCCGATGAACGAGCGCTCCGCCTCACGATGGAAGCGGCTGCAGCGGCAGTCGACTTGGCGTGTTTTGCCTATCTGGCATTGCCGCGAGCAGCAGGGAGCGGCGCGCGGCTTATTTCGAATTATCCAACAGCGTGGACAACACACTACCTGCAAAGCCACTACGAGCGCCTAGACCCGGTCATTGCTCAAGCGCTTAGCAATCCTGAGCCGTTCGAATGGGGTCCAGGGGTAACCCCGTCAACCCTGTCTCCTCAGCAACTTGAGCTTCTCGATGACGCGGCCTTCTTCGGCATCCGCTACGGATTTACGATTCCCATCCATGACGGCCGTGGGCCCATAGCCGCCATCACCTATGCATCCCAAGAGCGAGGTCCCGTGTTCCAGCGCTGCATCGAGCGCAATGGACGCGTCCTCCAGCTCATGGCTCTCTACTTCCACGCGCATGCGCGCCGAAAAGTTGTCACCGATCGGTTGGTGGACGGCGTTGCCCTTTCGCCACGAGAGCTCGAGTGCTTGGAATGGGCGGCGCGGGGCAAGAGCGCTTGGGACATAGGCCAGATCCTCGGCATCACCCGCCGCACAGCCGCTTTTCATCTAGATAATGCCAAGGCAAAGCTCGGCGTGCACTCGATCTGCCAAGCTGTCGCGCGACTGGCCGCCTCCCGGCCGCACGCGGAGTAAGAGACGAGATATAGTCAACCTGTGCACTCGCACAGGATGTATCGCGGCCCGGTCCCCGCCTCTACTCGATGGCATTCCCCCACCGGACGGAGGCGACATATGATTCAGCTGATAACGTTCGATCGATGCGGCGAATTCTTGGACCAGCTTGCCGAGATGCATCGACTGCGCTACCGCGTCTTCAAGCAAAGGCTGGACTGGGATGTCCAGGCCAGCGGCGACATGGAGGTCGACGAATTCGACTCACTGGCCCCCTGCTACCTGCTGCAGCGGAGCGCCAACGGCGCGGTCACCGGTTGCGTCCGGCTACTGCCGACCACCGGTCCCACCATGCTGCGCGACACGTTCGCCGCGCTGCTCGACGGCGGCGCAGCACCCGCCAGCCCGCTCATCTGGGAAAGCAGCCGATTCGGGCTCGATCCCGACCATGCGGGCCCGCTGGCGAGCCAGGGGATCGCCAAGGCGACCTACGAGCTGTTCGCCGGCATGATCGAGTTCGGCCTGTCCCGAGGGCTGACCGATATCGTCACCGTCACCGACGTGCGTATGGAGCGCATTTTGCGTCGCGCCTCGTGGCCGTTGCGCCGGCTCGGCCAACCCAAGGCGTTCGGCCGATCGCTCGCCGTGGCAGGCTACCTCGAGGTCTCGACCGACAGTCTCGGCCGGATCCGCGCCGCGGGTCAGTTCAAGGGGCCCGCGCTTTGGAGTCCGGTGGTCCCGCTGGCGGCATAGCTCGCTCACACCAGGCACACGCCCAGTGCCGCGCCGCCGGCCGAAGAGGCCGACGGCTGCGGCCGAGCGTCATGAAGTCGCTGCACGGAGGTCATCCGATGACCATCGAGCCGGGGCCTCTCCGCACCGTCATCGCGGCGGCCGAGCACGGAAGCTTCAGGCGGGCGGCGGCGGCCCTGAATCTCAGGCAGTCGACGCTCAGTCGGCGAATCCGCCAACTGGAAGAGCAGCTCGGCGTCGAGCTGTTCGAACGTTTCAGCGGTGGCGTGCGTGTCACGCCGGCCGGCGTCGACGTCGTGCGAGCGGCACGACGTCTGTTCGAGCAAATGGACCGAATGGTTTCGACCGCCCGCTCGGCCGGCCGCGGTGAATCCGGTGACATTACGGTGGGCTTCTGCACATCGCTGTCGGCCAGCAAGCTGCGCGCGGTCCTTGCCGGCTACATCGAGGCGTTTCGGCACATCGAGATCAATGTCGTCGAACGGTCTCGCGCCGGGCTCTTCGATGGACTTCGAATGGGCGACCTGGACATCGTTATCGTCGTGGGCGAGGCCAGGGACCATGGCGGACCGTCGATGCTGCTGTGGTCCGAACGGATCATCGTTGCCCTGCCCGCTGGGCATCGCCTGACAAGCAACGACATGATCTATTGGACCGATCTCAAGGGCGAGTTTTTCCTGCTGAGCCGGCGCGATCCAGGGCCGGACATGCGCAACATCATCGTGCAGAAGCTGTCGGCACCGGGCGAGGCACCCGACATCGCGAGCTGGGACGTCAGCAGCGAGAGCATCCTGGCCATGCTGAAAACAGGCCACAGGATCAGCGTTCACTGCGAGTCGTGTGCCGGGCTGGCTTATTCTGGTGTCGTCTATCGCGAGGTGCGCGACGCGTCCGGTCCCAGTTACGTCTCTTTCACCGCGTGCTGGGATGACGCCAACAAGAATCCCGCCCTGGCGCGTTTCCTCGACCTGCTGCGGGAGCATCACAATCCGACCTTAATCACTTAGTCTCTCGGCCTAGGCCGGTCGCTCCAACCCCGCGAGCGGCTTTGCGTGCCTTGGCAAAGGCGCGGTCCGTCGCCATGAACCGCGCCAGCATGGGCGCCACGAGCTTTGTCGGATCGATCGCCTGTCCGGTCTCGCGGCCGAGCACCTCGGCGTAGGCTAGGAGGTCGCGATGGATTGCCGCCGGCAGGTCGACCGTCAGCTTCACCGGCTTCTCGTCCAGGATGCCGCCCAATCGCAGCTTGGACATCGTCGTCTCCTACCCGCGATAAGGCTGAAGCACGAGATCGCGGGTCACGATCACTCGCACGGGATAACCGGGACGAATGGTCAGCGTCGGCTGGACGTTAAGATTACGCCGCACGATCTGCTGGCCGGCCTGATTCAGGGTGTCGCCTGTGCCGCGGCGCAAGGCGCGAACGATGTCGCTGTCGTTCTGGTCGGACCCCAGCTCGGTGCCGACGGCCAGGATGGTCGAGAGCAGCGCCGCCTTGAACAGGGCGCCCCAGTGATGATCGACGCCATCCTCCAAGCCGGCCTGGCCACTGGCATCCGCGCCAGGCTGACGCTCGAGCACGATCGAATAGCCATTGGGCAGGATGAGACGCGTCCAGACCAGAAGAAGGCGCGACTGTCCGAAGGAAACCTGGCTGTCGTAGACACCTATCAGCCTGGCGCCTTGGGGAATCAGCAGCGATCCGCCAGTGGGCGTGTCATAGACGTTCTCCGTCACCTGCGCCGTGATCTGGCCAGGCAGGTCAGACCGGAGGCCAGTGACTAGGGCCGCCGGGATGACGGTCCCGGCCTGCAAGACATAGGGCGATGCGGGCCGCCCCAGGCGATCGGGGCTCGTCGTGCGACGATCGACGGGCGCGTTCATGAAGGCGAGCTTGCGATCCTGAGCGTTCTGGATGGCCGCTTCATCGGCCGGTGGCACAGTCACGGATGTCGATCCCGGAGACGGACTCGAACCCGCGCCAACGGACTGTTGCTGGCGATTGCCTGGGGCAAACAGGCGGCTGACGCGGGCTGCTTCCATCTCCTGGGCACGCCGCTGCTGCTCCGCATCGGGTGCGGACAGACCGGACTGGGCCTGGGCTGCCACGATCGGCCGGCCGAGATCGCCGGGCAGCGGCGGCCCAAGCGGCGGGACGTCACGAGGGACTCCGGCGTAATCGCGCGGCAATCCGGCAAGGCCATCGGCCATGCGCGGCCGATCGATGGTGTAGAGCTCCTGGGGTGCAGATCCGCGCAGCCGATCGCCCTGCAAGGCCCACAGCACGGCACCGCAAATCAGGATCAAGGCCAGCGCGGTGCCGCCGATCAGGACATTGCGTGAAAGACGCGTGACGCGCGGCCCTTCCGACCGCAGCCTGAAGGGTCGTGCAGCCGTCGTGGGGGAGTCAAATGCTGATTGATCCGTCATCGCTATGACCTGCCGTCAGCGCGGACGATCCGGACTTTCTGCTGGCTCTCACCGCCCAGCCGCAGCTCGGCCGCGGCGAACAACCGGTCGACAATCAGCACGTTTCCGTAAGTGCGGTAGTTGACGATCTCCGGCTTGCCGTCCGGACTGACGATGAAGAGCGGCGGCATCTCGCCCTGAACGATGCCCGGCGAGAACTCGATGTAAACCTTGCGGCCGTCGTCATAGGCGTTGACCGGCCGCCAGGGTGGCCTGTCGCCGTCGATCGCATACCGGTAACGGCGCTGCGCGATGTCAGGCAGGACCGGCGTCGGTGGGGCGGCGCGAATGCTCTTGCTTCGGCTTTCCGGATAGAACCAGGCAACCAACGGCATGTAGGGCCGCTCGTGGGCGCGCAGCTCGATCAGATAGGTACGCCGGTCGGTGTTGACCACGAGGTTGGTCTCGATGGCGGGACGGGTCGGCTTGACCAGGATGTGGACGCGACGCGTATCGCCGTTGCCGCTTTCGGTGTCGCCGATGATCCAGCGCACGGTGTCGCCAGCCGCGACCGGCCCGGACCCGGTGAGCTGCTCGCCCGGCTCGAGGGCGATGTCGGTGACCTGTCCTGGCGCGACGTAGACCTGATAGAGGGCGCCTGGACTGTAGGGGAAGACCTGCACGGCGTTGAAATAACCCTCGCGGCGCGGCTCGATGCGCGCGGCGCCGTTGGCGGCTTCGACCCGGGCGATCGGCTCCTTCGCTTCCACCGTGCCGCCGCCGCGCGCCGGAGTCCAAGACGGCGGAACGTGCAACGGCCGCGGCCGATCGTCGATGGGAACCGACGATACAGGGAGCGGTGGCACGCTCTCGTCGTAGCTGATCTGCGGTGGCTTGGTCGAGGCGCACCCCGCGATCGAGATCAGGGAAATCAGCATGGCGGGCCGCGCGGCGCCTCGGCAGGCTGCAACGACAGACGTCATTCGGGTCGGCGGCACGGTACGTCTTGGCTGCATCATTGTGCGAGCTCCTTCGACCAGTTGATGGCATTGACGAAGACACCCAGCGGGTTCTTGCGCAGGCGATCGGCGTCGCGCGGCGTCTCGATCACGATGGTGAGAATGGCGGTCCAGCGCTCGGTGCCCGCGAGCTGGCCGCTCTCGTAGCGGCGCTCGGTCCATGCCACGCGGAAACTTTCCGGCGAGGCTCTGATAACACTCGAGACTTCGACGGAAATCTGGATCTTGCCGAACTTGGCGAAGGGATCGTTGCGGCGGGCATAGTCGTTCAGCGCGGCGGCGCCGCGATCGGTTGTGAACTCGTAGGCGCGCAGCCAGCCCTGGCGCAGCACGACGGCGTCGGCCGGCAGGCCGCGCACATCTTCGATGAAGCGTCCCAGGTGGAAGGCGATCTGCGGATCTGACGGCCGGTAAGAGGCATCGGCGGGCGCAACAGCCTGGGCCTGACCGAACTTGTCGACTTGAACGACCCAGGGCGTGATCGTGCCGCGGGCCGCCTGCCAGACGAGACCGCCGGCCAAGCCGGTCGCCAGGACCAGGCAACCGAATGCCATCAACCGCCAGTTCCTAGCCTGCACCCGCGCCGAGCCGATGCGGTCATCCCAGACCTGCGCGGCCTTCTGATAAGGCGTCTCCGCTACCGGCGTATGGCCGTAGCGCACGGAAGAACGATTGAACATCAACGGTTCCCTTCGGAGAGATCGATGGAGGATCCGCTGCCGCCATGATCGCCGGAGCGGACGGCATGAGCGGCGGCCGAGGCGCCATGACTCGCGGCCTGACTGCGGCGCATGCGGCGCGCCCAGGCAGGCGCCGCGTCGCGCGGTTCAGGCGCGGCTTCAGCCTCGGCACCGCCGGCAGCGGTGCGACCGCCCGCTTCGAAGTTGCTCGCGAGGCTCGAACCTGCCCGGCGGAGCGGACTGACCGCACCGGACATTCCCGTCACGGTCACGCCGGACAGGCCGCCGCTGCGATAGGCCGCCGCCGCCCCGCCGGCGAGCGCCGCGGAGCCGCGCGCCGCCCCGGCTACGGCGCTCGCGCCGCCTGCGGCAATGGCGCCTGCCGCGACGCCGAGGCCGCCGGCAGCCAGGCCGGTCCCCACCGCCGCGCCGGCCCCGAGTTGGGGACCGCCGGAGACGATGCCGTTGGCAATGCCGGGCCCGAAGATGCCGAGACCCAGCAACGCCAGGGAGGCCAGCACCAGCGCCATGGCGTCCTCGATGGAGGGCTGAGCGCCGCCTGATCCCGAGGTGAACTGCAAGAACAAGGTCGAGCCGATCCCGACGATGACGGCCAGCACCAGAACCTTCACGCCCGAGGAGACGACATTGCCCAGCACGCGCTCGGCGAGGAACGCCGTCTTGCCGAAGAGCCCGAACGGGATCAGCACGAAGCCCGCCAAGGTCGTGAGCTTGAACTCGATCAGGGTAATGAAGAGCTGGACAGCGAGGATGAAGAAGGCGAGCAACACCACCACCCAGGCAAAGAGCAATACGGCGATCTGGATGAAGTTCTCGAAGAAGCTGACAAAGCCCATGAGACCCGAGATCGAGTCTAGAATAGGCCTCCCCGCATCGAGACCGACCTGGGCGACCCGCCCCGGCCGCAGGAAATCCCCCACCGACAGGCCGGTGCCGGAGGCTTTTAGGCCCAGACCCGCAAAGCTTTCGAAGACGATGCGGGCGAGGCTGTTCCAGTTGCCTATCAGGTAGGCGAAGACGCCGATGAACAGGGTCTTCTTGACGAGGCGCGCGACGACATCCTCATCCCTCCCCCACGCCCAGAACAGCGCGGCCAGTGTCAGGTCGATAGCGGCCAGCGTGGCCGCCAGAAACCCGACCTCACTGCCCAGCAGCCCGAAGCCGCTGTCGATGTAGCTGGTAAAGACTTCGAGGAACCGGTCGATGACGCCTGTGCCGCCCATCGTCTCTCACTCCGTGCAACGCGCCCACGTGGCGGCGGGCTCACTCATGGAACATCCGGACGGTCGAGGGCTGATAACCCTGATTGGGCGTGAGGAAACGCCGAAGCTGCTCCCTCGCCTGATCCTGCGCAGCAACCCGCGCGGCCGCTTCGAGGCTCTGGGCGCGGCCCTGCGCGGCGATGGCTGCCGTCAGGTCGGCGAGCTGCTGTGCCTGGAGCGCAAGGAGCTGGTTCCCAGCTTGGGCTGCCTGCAGCGCCCCAGTCGCCCCTTGGCTCGCATCGACGAGGGCGGACATCTCGGTGCGGTTGGTGTCGAGGTTGCCCACCACCGTCGCCTGGATGCGTAGTGCGTCCTGCAGGCCTGCCACCGAGTTCTGCCAGCGTACCTGGGCATTGGCGATCAGCGCGTAATCCGACTGGTTCGCTGACGCCGGCGCATAGGTCGTCGAGAACGCCTGATCGATCTGCTGGACGTCGTAGGCGATGTTCTGCGCCTGACCGAGCAATTGCCGGGTCCGGCCGATGGACTGCTGCAGCTGCTGCAGTGAGGAGTACGGCAGACTTGTGAGATGACGCGCCTGATTGATCAGCATCTGCGCTTCGTTCTGAAGCGACAGGATCTGGTTGTTGACCTGTTGCAGGGTGCGCGCCGCCGTCAGCAGGTTCTGCGAATAGTTGCTGGGATCGAAGACGGTCATCTGAGCGACCGCCGGCAGCGCACTGCCCCCGATGACGACGGCGGTCGCAATCAGCACACCGAAACGACGGACAGAAATCATGACGATTCTCCTGTGTTGAGGTCGGGGATGAGGTCGGCGGCCCAGGCTGCGCCGCGGGCGACAAGCCAGCCGCCGAGGAAGCCCTCACGGGCGTGCTCGGCCAGGGTGCGTTCGATCAGGGCCTGGTCGGACTTCGAGGACGCCGCGGTCAGAGCAAGCGCCACCTCGCCGAGTCCGAGCTCGAACAGGCGATTGCCGCGGCGGGACTGACAGTAGTAGTCGCGCTTCGGCGTCGCGCGGGAAAGAATCTCGATCTGCCGGTCGTTGAGACCGAAGCGGCGATAGATGGCCGTGATCTGCGGCTCTATCGCCCGCTCGTTCGGCAGGAAGAGACGGGTCGGACAACTCTCGATGATGGCCGGGGCGATGGCGGAGCCATCAATGTCGGAGAGCGACTGCGTGGCAAAGACAACCGACGCATTCTTCTTGCGCAACGTTTTTAGCCATTCGCGCAGCTGGCCGGCGAAGCCTTCGTCATCGAGCGCTAACCAGCCTTCGTCGACGATGAGGAGAGTCGGTCGCCCGTCGAGCCGAGCCTCGATGCGGTGGAAGAGATAGGCAAGGACTGCGGAGGCCGCACCGGTGCCGATCAGGCCTTCGGTCTCGAATACCTGGACAGCGCCGTCGCCCAGCCGCTCGGCCTCGGCATCGAGCAGTCGTCCAAAGGAACCACCCAGACAATAAGGCTGCAGCGCCCGCTTGAGCGCCATCGATTGCAGGAGCACTGACAGGCCGGTCAGCGTTCTCTCACCGAGCGGAGCCGAGGCCAGCGAACCGAGCGCAGACCAGAGATGGTCCTTCACCTCCGGCGTGATGGCGATCTTCTCACGTGCCAGGAGAGCCGAGATCCACTGCGCTGCCCAGCCGCGTTCGCCGATGTCGTCGATGAGCGCGAGCGGCTGAAGGGCGACGGGCGTGTCAGTATCCTCGGTGAGCGCCCCGCCCAGATCGTGCCAATCGCCACCCATCGCAAACGCAGCGGCGCGAATCGAGCCACCGAAATCGAAGGCGAAGACCTGTGCTTTGCCGTAGCGCCGGAACTGCAAGGCCATCAGCGCCAATAGGACGGATTTGCCGGCACCGGTCGGACCGACCACGAGCGTGTGGCCGACGTCGCCCACATGAAGAGCAAAGCGGAACGGCGTCGCGCCCTCGGTTCTGCCGAAAAAGAGCGGCGCGGCCTCAAAATGCTCGTCCCGCGCCGGCCCCGCCCAGACGGCGGAAAGCGGGATCATGTGCGCCAGATTGAGCGTCGAGACCGGCGGCTGGCGGACATTGGCGTAGGCATGTCCCGGCAGGGAACCGAACCAGGCATCGACGGCATTGACGGTTTCGACCATGCAGGTGAAATCCCGCCCCTGGATCACCTTCTCGACGAGGCGCAGCCTCTCGTCGGCGATGCGCGGATCCTCGTCCCATACCGTGACCGTCACCGTGCAGTAGGCAGCACCGACCGCGTCGGAGCCCAGCTCCTGCAGGGCGGCATCTGCATCGATCGCCTTATTGTGGGCGTCCGTATCGAGGAGCGTCGATGCCTCGTTGGTCATCACCTCCTTGAGGATCGCGGCGACCGACTTCCTCTTGGCGAACCACTGCCGGCGGATCCGGGTCAGGAGCCTGGTGGCGTCGGTCTTGTCGAGCATGATCGCCCGGGTGGACCAGCGATAGGCAAAGGCCAGCCGATTGAGCTCATCGAGGAGTCCGGGCGTGGTTGCCGCCGGGAAACCGACGATCGTAAGCACGCGCAGATGGGCATCGCCCAGCTTCGGCTCCAGACCACCAGCCAGTGGCTGATCGGCCAGCAGAGCATCAAGATACATCGGCACTTCCGGCACACGCACGCGCTGGCGCCGGGTCGAAATGCAGGAATGGAGATAGGTCAGGGTCTCGCCATCGTCGAGCCAGCGGCTCTCGGGCATAAAACCTTCGAGGAGTTTTAGGACGCGATCCGTCCGGTCGATGAAGCCCGCCAGGATCTCGTGCGCGTCGGCGACCTCGGTGCGGGCGCAGCCCTCGTAGAGGAAGCGCTCGGCGCCGGCGGCCTCCCAGGCCGGCGGCAGGTAGAGAAACGTGAGGAAGTAGGCCGACTCGTAGTGAGCGCCCTCCTCTTCGAACGCGGCCTTCCGCTCGGCATCGACCAGCGCGGAGGCTGCATCCGCAAAACTGCTCTCCGGATAGATGCTGGACGGCTGCCGCTGTGCCTCGACGAAAATCGCCCAGCCGGAGCCAAGGCGACGCAGCGCATTGTTGAGGCGCCCGGCGACGCCGACGAGTTCGGCGGGCACGGCCGAATCCAGATCGGGCCCCCGAAAATGCGCTGTCCGCTGGAAAGATCCATCCTTGTTGAGGACGATTCCCGGGGCGACAAGCGCCGCCCATGGCAGGAAGTCGGCGAGGCGCGTGGCCGAGCTGCGGTATTCGGAGAGGTTCATCATGCCACGGCCCTCACACGCCGAGCCGACCGGGGATGCGCAGGTGGCGGCGCACCACGTCGACGAACAGTGGGTCGCGTTTGGCCGCCCAGACCGCCAGGCCATGACCGATCAGCCAGAGCAGGAGACCGGCGATCCACAGGCGCAGGCCGAGGCCGACAGCGCCCGCCAGTGTGCCGTTGAGGATCGCCACAGACCGCGGGGCACCACCGAGCAGGATCGGCTCGGTCAAGGCGCGGTGAAGCGGCACCACGAAGCCGGGGACGGGTTCGGTCATCAGACGAGGACCCCACCGCCGAAGGAGAAGAACGACAGGAAGAAGCTCGAGGCGGCAAAGGCGATCGAGATGCCGAACACGATCTGGATCAGGCGCCTAAAACCGCCGGAGGTGTCGCCGAAGGCCAGGGTGAGGCCGGTGACGATGATGATGATCACGGCAACGATCTTGGCCACGGGACCTTCGACCGATTGCAGAACCTGCTGCAGCGGCTGCTCCCACGGCATGCTGGAGCCCGCCGCGTAGGCAGCCGACGAGAAGACCAAGAAGCTCAAAGACAGAGCGGCGGCTGCGATGGCGCGCCGTATCGCGAAGTGAATCATTGACGTTCTCCTGCGGGTGAGAGTGCGTAGTCCGAGTCGGCGCCGAGACCGTCGACGCAGGCGAGTTCGGTCAGCCGGCGCGCAACGCCGCGGCCCGACAGCACGGCGATCAGGTCGATCGTCTCGGCAATGAGGGCGCGCGGAACAGTGACGACGGCTTCCTGGATGAGCTGCTCGAGGCGACGCAGCGTGCCCATGGCCGTGCCGGCGTGGATGGTGCCGATACCGCCAGGGTGGCCTGTACCCCAGGCTTTAAGGAGATCGAGCGCTTCGGCGCCGCGCACTTCGCCGATCGGGATGCGATCGGGGCGCAGCCGAAGCGACGAGCGCACCAGATCGGACAGCGATGCCACGCCGTCTTTGGTGCGCAATGCCACCAGGTTGGCGGCACGGCACTGCAGCTCGCGGGTATCCTCAATCAGCACGACCCGATCAGAAGTCTTGGCCACCTCGGCCAGGAGCGCATTGGCAAGGGTCGTCTTGCCCGTCGAGGTGCCGCCGGCGACGAGGATGTTCCGACGGTCCGCAACGGCCTGCCGGAGTACGTCCGCCTGGGCCACCGTCATGATGCCGGCCGCGGCATAGTCCTCCAGGGTGAAGACAGCGACCGCCGGCTTGCGGATCGCGAAGGTCGGTGCCGCCACGACGGGAGGCAGCAGCCCCTCGAAACGCTCTCCCGTCTCGGGCAGTTCCGCCGACACGCGGGGACTGCCCGAATGGACCTCGGCGCCGACATGATGGGCCACGAGCCGCACGATGCGCTCGCCCTCAGCGGCGGCCAGGCGCTCCTCCGTCTCGACCAGCCCACTCGACAGCCGGTCTACCCAGAGCCGCCCATCGGGGTTCAACATGACCTCGACGACAGACGGATCCTCGAGCCACGCGGCGATAGCGGGACCCAAGGCGGTGCGCAGCATGCGAGCGCCGCGGGAGATCACCTCAGCCTGGAAGGAATGGACCGTCATCGTCACCCCGATTGCAGGACCGTCCGAGCAGCGGTCGTGGAATGGGGTCGATTAGAAAGAGGAGGAAACGGGTCGACGCAACAAGGTCGAAGGGGTCGTAGTGCCCTGGCGCGCAAAGGCAGGCGGTCAGCGGTTCGGCCTCAGGTCGTACCGTCTCGTTTGTCGGCTTCATCTGCCGGGGCAACGTCCTGGGAGATCTCGTCGGCCAGGGTCCGGCCTTTGGCCAAGCGCCGGCCGAGCGCCTCGACATAGCCCTCGTAACGCTCCCGGCCCTTGGCTTGCGCGCCCGGCTGCGCTGTATCCGGCAGAGGTGGAGTCGCCGTTAGCCAGAAGCGTACGAAGAGCGCCAACGCTTCGTTGGAAATGGTGACGTGGCGCTCCAACCTCTCGACCTGTCGGACCAGCCGGTCCAGTCGGCGGCCGAGCGCCCCTTCCAGCCTTTCGGAGCCGTCCGGCGACAGGAAGGATGCGAGGGCGGCTTCCACGATGAGCGCCTGCGGAACGCGCTTGCGCTGTGCATAGTCGGCGAGCTTGATCGCCAGGTCGGGCGGCAAGCGGAATGTATGCTTGGTCCGCATCCGTCGGCTCAGAGGTCGATACCGTCGCCGGGATCCAATGCGGCCTGGCGGGCGAGACCTCGGGCGGCAGCGCGCAACGCTCGAGCGCGGACGGCGTCCTCGTCGGGCTCATCCTCGCCAAACGCAAACTCCGGTGAGGGCGTAGGAGACTCGGGTGCGATGTCTTCATGCTCCGCAAGCTCCGGCTCTCGGCGGATTCCGCCGTTAGCGGGATCATCGACCGGATGCGCGCCTGCTGCTCCCTCGTGCCCACGACTCGCCGGAGTGGGCGTGCCGCTCCAGTCATCCGCCGCCGTGCTGACAACCCTCGACCTTTCCGGCTTTGGTGCTGGAAACAGACGCTCCGTCAGTCGCCGGTCCTCGTAGTACCGAGCCTTCCTGGCCCGAATAGGCGGGCAGCCGGAGACCAGCACGAGTTCGTCGGTGGCGGGCAACTGCATGACCTCGCCAGGCGTCAGCAGCGGTCGCGCCGTCTCCTGCCGCGAGACCATGAGGTGACCGAGCCAGGGGCTCAGCCTGTGACCCGCGTAGTTCCTCGCATCGCGAATCTCGGTGGCGGTGCCGAGCGCATCCGAAACGCGCTTGGCAGTCCGCTCGTCGTTGGTGGCGAAGGACACGCGCACATGGCAGTTGTCGAGAATGGCATTGTTTGGCCCATACGCCTTCTCGATCTGGTTGAGCGACTGGGCAATGAGAAAGCTCTTCAGCCCGTATCCGGCCATGAAGGCAAGCGCGGATTCGAAGAAGTCGAGGCGACCCAATGCGGGGAACTCATCGAGCATGAGTAGCAGCCTGTGCCGCCGGCCCTTGGCATGGAGCTCTTCGGTCAGCCGACGGCCGATCTGGTTCAACACGAGCCGCACCAGCGGCTTGGTCCGGCTGATGTCGGATGGCGGCACGACGAGATAAAGGCTTGTCGGCAGCTCATTCTCGACAAGATCGCGGATACGCCAGTCGCAGCGGCAGGTCACCTGGGCCACCACGGGATCCCGGTACAGGCCGAGGAAGGACATGGCAGTCGAGAGCACGCCGGAGCGCTCGTTCTCGCTTTTGTTCAGCAGTTCCCGAGCGGCCGAGGCGATCACCGGATGGGTCCCGGCTTCGCCGAGATGTGGCGTCGTCATCATCGCCCGGAGCGTCGTCTCGATCGGCTGCTTCGGATCGGACAGGAAGGCCGCGACGCCGGCCAGCGTCTTGTTCTGCCCCGCAT
Organism: Alphaproteobacteria bacterium 65-37; assembly: GCA_001897995.1. Taxonomy (GTDB): domain Bacteria; phylum Pseudomonadota; class Alphaproteobacteria; order Reyranellales; family Reyranellaceae; genus Reyranella. The sequence continues at coordinate 47,180 of MKRV01000211.1, forward strand.
ACAGGACATGCAGGATCGCGCCGACCAGCAGGGCGTGGCTAGTCTTTTCCCAATGGTTCCGCCGCTCCAGCGCCCCTTCGGGATCGACAAGGACGTCCGCAATGTTCTGGACGTCGCGGACCTCCCACTCTCCCCGACGGACCTCGAGCAGCGGATTGTAAGCCGCCGATTCCGCATTGGTCGGGTCGAACAGCAGCACGCGGCCATGCCGTGACCGAAAGCCCGAGGTCAGCTCCCAGTTCTCGCCCTTGATGTCGTGTACGATCGAGCTGCCCGGCCAGGTCAGCAAGGTCGGCACGACCAGGCCGACGCCCTTTCCGCTTCGCGTCGGGGCAAAGCACAGGACGTGCTCCGGCCCGTCATGGCGCAGATAGTCGGCGCCGAGCTTTCCGAGGACGACCCCGTCGAGACCCAATAGCCCCGCATTGCGTGCCTCGCGCGCTGTCGCCCAGCGCGCCGAGCCATAGGTGGCCACGTTCTTGGCTTCGCGTGCGCGCCAGACCGACATGCCGATCGCCACGGCAATCGAGATAAACCCGCCCGAGGCCGCGACGCAGGCACCTTCGACGAAGATGGAAGGCGCGTAGGCGTCATAGGCGTACCACCACCAGAAGAAGGCCGGTGGGAGGTAGACCGGAACGCCGCCGAGTTCGAACCAGGGCGGCCCGAGCTGGAGCTGATAGCCCAGCCGCCAGGCCGTCCATTGCGTCGACCCCCACAGGGTGACGAGCACGATGGCGAATACGAGGATGATCTGTCCCCAGAGGATCTTGGTCGCGGACATGGCGACGCAAGATCAGGCCGTCACTCTTCGTCAGTACAAGAGCAGGATCACGCGGTGCGCCCACGCGGCGGCCCTGGCGTGCAATTCGGAAACTGGTTCAGACCGCTTGAACGCCACTGTGGATGACGAAATGAAGAGCTGCTGTCGAGCCGGGAGACGGTCTTCGGTCGCTCGCTAACTGGTTAGAGCCCTAGCCCTCGGCTCCGTCCGAACGACCAATTCACATCGCCGCCGGGCAACGCGACTCCCGAGACGACACGGCCAACACGCTGCTCGAGCGCGGGCCGCCAGGGCACCAGGCTGAAACCCAGCCCATCATCGATCATGGCAAACCGGCCGCTGGAAAGCTGCGCAGAACCGACCAACCGGCCGCTGACTTCGTTGCCGGCAATGGCGGGCCGCCATTGCCGGCCCCGCTCGGCGGCGAGCGCCCTGCCGGCGCGCTCGATGTCACGAGCCTCCAGCCGCCGCACCAAATCTCTTGGCGCACGGACTCGGCCGTCGCCAAGGTCGGCGGCATAGCCCTTGTCGGCCAGCCAACGCCGGCGCTTGGCCAGTGCCGCCGTCACTTCCCGGCCGAATCCGTCGTCCGTCAGGACGGTACGCTGCCGGGACGCCAGCTCGCGGTCGAGCCAGGTCGCGCCGTCATGGCCGATCTGCTGCTCAAGGCCCGTAGGCGAGAGAACGGTGATCCGGCCCATCGTCCGGTCGCGCGCGAGATCGTACGCCTGCCCGCGTTCGGAAAGGTCGGCCGGAACGCGCCACTGGTCGGCGTCGATCCGCTCGACATGGCCGGCCCGGCGCAGCGCCTCCAGCCGGCGGACGTGGGACCGGACGTAGGCCGCGGGATCGCCACCCAGACGCTCGACGGTGCCAACGGCCTGCTCCAGATGCCTGGCCGGCCGATAGATGCCGTCTTTGCCGGCAATCGCCAGGATGTTGCGATCCGAAGCGCGCGGGCCGGCCTGGCCGGAATCCGCCGCCACGATCATGCCCCGCCGGATATCCTCGGCGCGGGCCGGGTCCATCTCGAGGTGATGGACGCGTCCGTCCACGCCGTCGATCACCAGCCGCACCCGCTCGCCCATCTCGTCGTCGCCCAGCCCCTTGTCGAGCACGCGCCCGACGATCGGCTCGGTCATCTTCTCCCGGTGCAGGACATAGCCCGCGATGGGTCGGGTATCGGCCAGCCCTTCCCGCTCCAATGCCCGATGCATGGTCTTGATGATGTCGCCGCGCTCGCCCAGCTCCCGCAAGGCTGGCTCGGCCCTGGGCGACACGGTCCAGCGCCCAGGTTCCACCTCTGTGGCCAAGCCCATGCGCTCCAGCTTGCGCGCCCGCTGGATCAGCAGCGCCCGGTTTTGCCGCAGGCTGTCGAGCATGTCCCGGTCCGGCCGCAGGTCGGCGAACTCATTGCGGCTCCTTTGATCGGCGATCAGCATGCGGTCGAGCCGGGTGAAGCGGTCGGCATCGATCTCCCGCTCCAGACTGCGGGATACCTCCTGCTCGGTCTGGCGACCGAGTTCCCGGGTCACAACCTCGCTCGCTCGCTCCCGGATTCCATAGGCAATGTAGTCGCCCGCGATGTTGAGGGTCTTGCCGTCATCGATAACGCCCCGGACGATGATGTGGGTGTGAGGGTGGCCGGTGTTGTGGTGATCGACCGCTATCCAGTCGAGCCGGGTGCCAAGGTCGGCCTCCATCTCCTTCATCAGATCGCGGATGGTGGCGCGCGGATCGGAGAGTTCGACGCCGTCCTCAGCCGATACAATGAAGCGGAACTGGTGGCGATCTTCGCGGCCACGTTCGACGAACGCACGACCGTCCTCGGCATCCCGGCTGGCCGAGTAGACCTGGCCCTTCTCCCCGTCCCTCGTCACGCCGTCGCGCTGGAGATAGCGCAGGTGGGCGTCAACCGCCTTGGCGCCGACGAACTGGCGTCCCCGGGCGCCACCGCGCTGCGGATTGAGCTTCACGACACGGGCCTTGACCGCGACCCGCCGCGCCCTCGTACGAATCCCACCATTCCAGCCCCAGGGGCTCCGGTTCTTCAGCGCCGCCGCCACCGCCGCACCGCGGCCCCGCGCATTGAACCGGGCACTTCCCTTTCCGGTCCCGTTCAACCGGGAGGGATCGCCGCCAGCCCGCCGGATGGCTTGTTGGATCTGTCCGGCGAAGCTGGTCGGGCGGCCGCGGACGCCGCCGGCGCTGCGTCCGCCGATCCGCGCCCTGCCCCGATCCCTGATCTTGCCGGGCCGGAGTCGGAAATCATCGCCATCGCGTGCCATCGTATGACGATTGGAAGCGGCGCGAGGGCTCGCAAGAGGCAGACTGCGCGCATCGTCGCGTGGCGTCGAAAAGGTCGTTCCAGCGTAGCGGCGGGAGGCTATGCCTTCGAGCGACGGCGCTCGGAGCGTTGAATGCAAATGATAAATCGATTCAAGAGCCGCCCGAGCATTGCAACAAGTTGCCGCGAGCTGCTCAAGAAACAACGTGCAGACAGGCTTTCAGGCGGGCGCCGCCGCCAGCGGGGTAACCCG
>MKRV01000212.1:0-16572 GCA_001897995.1 Alphaproteobacteria bacterium 65-37
TACAAGCTGCCCGATCCGATGGTCACCAACGTCTGCTTCGGCGGCAAGGACCTCCGTACCGCCTACGCCACCCTGTCGATGACCGGCAAGCTCGTGAGCTTCGAATGGCCACGCCCCGGCCTGAAGCTCGAGTATCTGAACAAGTAGGCTGCCACAAACAAGATGTCATCCCGAGCGTAGCGAGGGATCTTTCCCGATCAGGAAAGATCCCTTCTCATGCCATCGACCGCTCGGGCGAGCCGGGAAATGCCTCGCTCGATTCTCGCTTCGTCGAGGGCAGCGTAGCCCAGGATCAGGCCGGCACAGCGCGGCCGCGAGGCGACGCCGGGGGAGCTGTAGAGCGGCGTGATGGGATAGAGACCGATTCCTGCCGCGCTGCCTTTCTTGATCAGAGCGGCTTCACGTTGCCTCGAGATTTCTTCGAACCAGGCAACGACGTGAAGACCGGCGTCGGCCCCTACGACGCGAACCTGTGGTCCGAATTCTGCCGATAGGGCGCCGAGCAGCGCTGTGCGGCGGCTGGCGTTGCGCAGCCGAACCCGTCTCACGTGCCGCTCATAGGCGCCGCTGGCCAGGAAACCGGCGAGAACCTCCTGCTCGAGCGTTGGCGTATGGCGATCGGCCAGTCGCTTGGCGTTCCTGAAGGCCTGCTGCAGTCCGGCAGGAATGACCAGGTAGCCGAGCCTGATCGTCGGCGAGAGTGTCTTCGAGATCGTCCCCAGATAAATCACGTTCTCGCTGTCGCCGAGCGCTCGCAGGGGCCGGATCGGGTCGATGTCGAAGCGATACTCGCTGTCGTAATCGTCTTCGATCACCATGGCGTTCGACCGGCGCGCCCAGGCCAGCAGCTCTTGCCGACGGCTTGCCGACAGGATGCTGCCCAGGGGAAACTGGTGGGACGGCGTCACGTAGCAGAGCCGGGCCTTGGTGATGCCTTCCAGGCGATCCGTCCTCAATCCAGCGCCGTCGACCTCGACGGGAACGACCCTCGCGCCGGCCGCGGTGAGAACCTGCCGGGCCGGTATGTAACCCGGTTCTTCGACGACCGCCGTGTCCCCGGGATCGACGAGCAGACGGGCGCACAGATCCATACCCTGCTGGGACCCGTTCACCACCACGATCTGATCGACGTCGCAGCGCAGGGTCCGCGCCCGCCATAGATAGGCCTGGAGCTGGGAGCGAAGCCGCACGGAGCCAAGAGGATCGTCGTAGCGAAGCCGGTCCGGTTGGCGCAGCGCGGCCGCGCTCAGCGCCCGCTTCCATTGCAGGGCAGGGAAGTCCCGTCCGGAAAGTTCTCCATACCGAAAATCCGCGAACAATGTCTGCGGTTGCGTTTCCTGGAGGCCCGAGAACCCGAGAACATGCCGGCCATATGTCGAGAGGCGAACGGGCCTGGCCGTTCGTGGCGGGCGTCCTGTTTGTGGTGTCGCCCGCTGGAGAGCCGGTGCCACTTTCGTCTTCGCGCCCTGCCGACTTTGCAGGAAGCCCTCGGCCAGAAGCTGGGCGTAAGCCGCTGTCACGGTCGTCCGGGAGACGCCGAGCTCGGCCGCCAAGGCCCGCGTCGACGGAAGCGCAGAGCCCGGCCTGTAGACCCCCGCCATGATCTGGCTTCGAAGATCGTCGCAAATGCCCTTCGCCAGGGCCTTTCGCTGCCGGTTCACGTCCTTGCTCGCGATCTGTGTCCGTAACTGGACCACCAAAAGAACGATGAACTGGATATATAGCGCAATCCAGTATCCTGCCATACCGGCGGCACAAGGAGGGCCGCGACGATGTATGTGCCGCCGAATTTCAGAGATGACGACCTGAAGAGCCTGCACGCGACCATGCGTGCGGTGCGGCTGGCGAATGTCGTGACCGCCGGCTCATCCGGGGTCGTGGCAACCCCTCTGCCGCTGTTCCTGGACGATGCGGAAGGCCCGCACGGCGTCCTGTACGGCCATATGGCCCGGGCCAACCCTCAGTGGCGAATGGCGCCCGCGACCGACGCGCTGGCGATCTTCATGGGGCCGGACGCCTACGTGACGCCGTCATGGTACGCGTCGAAGAAGACCGACGGCAAAGTCGTGCCGACCTGGAACTACGTCGCCGTCCATGCCTACGGACCGGTGGAGTTCTTCGAGGATCCTGACCGGCTTCTGGGTGTGGTGACGCGCCTTACCGACCTTCACGAAGGGCCGCGTGCCGAACGATGGGCCGTATCCGATGCGCCCGAAGCCTTCATCCGGGCGCAGCTCCGCGGCATCGTCGGCTTGCGGCTGCCGATTGCGCGCCTGGAGGGCAAGCGCAAGCTCAGCCAGAACAGGCCGGCCGAAGACCGCCAGCAGGTCACGTCCGGCCTGGCGGCGAGCGAGCGTGCGAGCGACCTGGCGCTTGCCGCCCTCATGGCCGAGTAAGTGCACCTTGTCTCAGTGAGATTGTTTGTTGCAACAGCCGGAGTACGGCGTTCCTTCTTGCGGCAACAACCGCGCCACCCCGAGCGCTGCGAGGGGTGGCGCCGTGTTCGTTGCTGCGGCCCGGCTATCCCTTCGTTAGCGCCCGCACTTCGCGGCTGGCGACGACCTTGCCGTTGGCGTAGTCCTCGTGGTTGTCGTCGACGTCGGCGAGCTTGTAGCGGTAGTTCACCATCATGGCGTAGGACTGCTTGAAGCCGTTGCCGCTGGTGTCGGCCAGCCAGTTCAGTCGCTCGACGATGGCGCCGTTGCCGAGGTGGAAGTGCGCCACGCGGTCGACGGCGCGGCCCTTCTCGTCGGTCGAGGTGAGGTAGCGCGCGGCGAGCCGCATCAGGATCGGCCGCAGCGCCTTGTCGATCGCCGGCACCTGCCACCAGTTCGGCCGGTCGAGCAGCTGGCGCACCGCCGCTGCGCCGCGCACCTTGTCGATGACGGGGCCGAGCGAGGAGATCTCGCCGGCGGTCAGCGCGCCGTCGCCTTCGTTCTTCAGCCGGTCGTCGATGTGCCGGCGCAGCCCCGGGATCGGCGAGAGGGTGGCGAAATCCTTGATGTTGGGCATCTCGCGCGCCAGCTGCTCGGCGACCCGCTTGATCAGGAAGTTGCCGAAGCTGATGCCGGCCAGGCCCTGCTGGCAGTTGGAGATCGAATAGAAGATCGCCGTGTTGGCGCGCTTGGGATCGGCCGTCTCGTCGCGCGCGTCGAGCAGGCGCTGCACGTTGCCCGCCATGCCGTCGACCAGCGCCACCTCGACGAAGATCAGTGGCTCGTCGGGCATGCGCGGATGGAAGAAGGCAAAGCAGCGCCGGTCGGAGTCCAGGCGGTTCTTGAGGTCGCGCCAGGAGCGGATGGCGTGGACCGCCTCGTAATCGACCAGCTTCTCGAGCAGCGCCGCTGAGGAGCGCCAGTCGATGCGCACCAGGTCGAGGAAGCCGACATCGAACCAGGCGGCGAGCAGCGGGCGCAGGTCTTCGCTCAACGCCCGGGCGGCGGCGTCGGTCTTGCCCAGCGCCATCAGCTCGGCGCGCAGGTCGACGACGAACTTCACGCCCTGCGGCACGCCCACGAACTCGCGCAGCAGGCGCACCGCCGGCGGTTCCAGCAGCCGCGTCAGGGCGCGCGCAGGTTCCTTGCCGGCACGCCACTGATCGACCCGCGCGACGGCGGTCTCGCGCGACAGGCCGTAATCATGGGCGAGGGTGAGCAGGAATTTGCGTCGGCCGGTCGGCGACAGCGACAGGTAGGCCTGCCCCAGCTCGGCGGCACGGCGGCGGCTCGCGGTCTCACCGCCCTTGGCTTCCAGGCAGGCGTCGATGCGGCCCTTCAGGCGCGGGATATCGTCATCGGGCAGATCGGTGCGCAAAGGTGCGCCGACCGCTTCGCGGGCGCCGCGGGCGGTATCGATGAAGGCGTTGCGCAGGCGTTCGAGCGTGCGGTCGACCGTACTGGAAACTGTGGAAGAAAGAGCGAGTGCCATCTGCCGAGTATGTCACAGCAAACGTGTCACTCCAGTGGCGGAAGCGCGCGGTTCGCTCGCCTCCCCCTATGACGGGAGAGGAGAAGTCTGCTTAAGCCGCCGAGCGCGACAAGCGGTCGAGTTCCTGCCAGACCAGGGTGCGATAGGGCCCGTCGCGATGCAACAGCTCGGTCGGTGCGCCGTCCTGGGCGACATGGCCGCCTTCCAGCACCAGGATGCGATCGAAGCTGCGCAAGGTCGAGAGGCGGTGGGCGATGGCAATCACCGTGCGATTCTGCATCAGTTGATCGAGCGCCTGTCGGATCGCTTCTTCCGATTCGCCGTCGAGCGAGGAGGTCGCCTCGTCGAGCAGCAGGATGGGCGTATCCTTCAGGAGCGCACGTGCGATGGCGATGCGCTGGCGCTGTCCGGCCGACAGCCGGGTGCCGCGTTCGCCGACGATCGTGTCGAAGCCCTGCGGCAGCGCCTCGATGAACTGGTGGCAGCGCGCCGCCTCGGCCGCCCGCCGCACATCCTCGTCGCTGGCATCGGGCCGGCCATAGCGGATGTTGTCCATCACCGAGCGATGCAGCAGGGAGATGTCCTGCGGCACCAGCGAGATCACGTCGCGCAGGCTCGTCTGGGTGGCATGCGCGATGTCCTGGCCGTCGATCAGGATGCGGCCGCGGTCGAGGTCGTGGAAGCGCTGCAGCAGCGCGAACAGGGTCGACTTGCCGCCGCCCGAGGGGCCGACCAGGCCGGTGCGCTGGCCGGGACGGAACTCGACGCTGAACTTGTCGAACACGCGATGGCCGTCGGCATAGGCGAAGGTGACGTTTTCGAACGTCACGGTCCGGCAGCGCCCGGCGAGCGGCTGGGCATTCTCCCTGTCCTTGAGGTCGTGTGGCTGCAGCAGGGTGGTCAGCGCCTCCGAGAGGCGCGCCGTGTGCTGGGTGACGTCGACCAGCGCGACGGCGAGATCGCGCGTGGCGTAGAGGATGGTGAGGCCGAGCGTGCAGACCAGCACGACCTGGCCGCTGGTGACCGCGCCGCGCTGCCACAGCATGATCGCCCAGGCGAGCAGGCCGATGGTCAGCACGATCGTGGTTGCGGCATGCAGGAAGCGGACCTTTTCGAGGTAGAGCAGGCTGGTGCGGCGCGCCGCCATCTCCTCGCCGACGGTCTGCCGGAAGCGGCGGCGCTCACGACGGACAGCGCCAAAGCTGCGCACCAGCAAGATATTGGAGACGACGTCGGTCAGCTCGCCCTCGACCCCGGCTGCTTTGTTTGCAAAGCCCATATGCAAGGGTGATCCTGCCACCGCCAGACGATAGAGGCCGTAGAGCAGGACGGCCGCCACCGCCACCAGGGAGCCCGTCATCAGCGGGTCGACCGTTATCAGGAAGGCGATCGCACCCAAGGTCGCGACGCAGGGCGGCAATACATTCCAGATGAACATGTTTTCGATGGTGAAAGCGGCGTTGGCAGTTGCCGTCACCCGGCCGGTCACCGTGCCGGCCTGGCGCTGGGTGAAGAAGCTCGGCGCATGGTCGGTGATGTGGCGAAAAAGCTCGCGTCGCAGCTCGCCGCTGGTGGCGACAAAGGCATAGCTAGCGATCCATCCTGCCACCCGCCACAAGAAGTTGTCTGCCGCCATCAGGCTGACCAGCAGCGCGAAGGCCACCCAGACGGCCGCATGCTGCCCGCCCGACAGGGCGTCGATCAGGGATTTGACGCCGTACTGGGTGCTGACCGCGCACGCAGCGGCGCCCACCACCGCCAGCAGGATGGCGGCATGCGCCATTGGCCGGCGGACGACGTAGCGAAAAAGGAACGCGAACGGCCGGCCCGCGAGCTTGCTGAGATCTTCCATGACGGTGGGAACGATTCACGGGCTGAAAGGTTCATTCTCTTGCGGCTCCAGCCGCGAGCTGTGACCAACTGGTGGCTGCCGCGCGATCACCACACTGACCTGAAGACTTCACGCCGCACCGCTTCCCGGGGCCCGAGGATCGGCCTCAGGATCGATCAGGGGGAGCGACGTGCCTGCCGGGGCGCCACCAACAACGGAGTACTGCTGCATGCGCATTGCCCAAGTCGCACCGCTGACCGAGGCCATTCCGCCGAAACTGTATGGGGGGACCGAACGGGTCGTCTCCTGGTTGACCGAAGAGCTGGTCGCCCTGGGCCACGACGTGACGCTGTTCGCCAGCGGCGACTCCCAGACCAGCGCCCGCCTCGAGGCGATCTGGCCGCGGGCACTGCGGCTCGACGGCAAGGTCCGCGACCCGATGGCGCTGCACATGGCGATGCTGGAACAGGTCTACCGGCGGGCCGACCAGTTCGACATCCTGCATTTCCATCTCGACTACTTCCCGTTCTCGCTCTTTTCGCGCAACCCCACGCCCTTCATCACAACCTTGCATGGCAGGCTTGATCTGCCCGAGCACCAGGTCGTGTTCGACGTTTTCGACCGCGCGCCGGTCATCTCGATCTCCAATGCCCAGCGCCGGCCGGTGCCCGACGCACACTGGATCGACACCATCTATCACGGCCTGCCGGCCGACCTCCTGCGACCTCGCCCGGTGAAGCCGGGATACCTCGCTGTGCTCGGCCGCATGGCGCCGGAGAAGGCGGTCGACCGCGCGATCCACATCGCCCGCCGCGCCGGCATGCCGCTCAAGATCGCGGCCAAGGTCGATCCGGTCGACCGCCAGTATTTCGAGCACGAGATCCGGCCGCTGCTCGAGCTGCCCGGCATCGAGTATATTGGCGAGATCAGCGACGCGGAGAAATCCGAATTCCTGAGTGGCGCCATCGGGCTCTTGATGCCGATCGACTGGCCCGAGCCGTTCGGGCTGGTGATGATCGAGGCGATGGCCTGCGGCACGCCCGTGCTCGCCTATCCCGGCGGCTCGGTGCCTGAGATCGTCGAGGACGGGCTGACGGGCTTCATCGTCACCAACGAAGCCGAAGCCGTCGACGCCGTGCGCCGCCTGCCCGACCTGTCACGCAAGCGCATCCGCGCCCGCTTCGAGGAGCGCTTCACCGCACGCCGCATGGCCGAGGACTATCTCGCCCTCTATCGACGCATGGCCGAAACCCACGCGCCGAAGCTCAGGGTGGTGAAGGCGTAGCGATCACATTCACGTTCCTCTCCCCAACGAGGGAGAGGCCAGGTGAGGGGGCCGCCGGATCAGCGCCGGCGTATCGTCATCCCACCGGCATCACCCGACCGGCGCCATCTCGAGCGTCCGCCAGAGATACCAGCTCGCCACCGTGCGGTAGGGCCGCCATTTCTCGCCGGCCTTCTCCAGCGCTTGCGGCGAGGGCAGGGCGCGTTTGCGAAAGGCCTTCGCATAGGCCTTGCGCAGGCTGTAGTCGTCGAGGGGCAATACGTCGGGTCGGCCCAGACGGAACATCAGGAACATCTCCGCGCTCCAGCGGCCGATGCCGCGCACCGTGACCAGCCGCTCGATCAGCTCGGCATCGGCCAGCGTCGTTGCCTCGGCAAGTGTTGGCAGCTCGCCGCCGGCGACCTTGCGGGCAAGATCCTGCACGGCCAGCACCTTGGCGCGCGACAGGCCGCAGCCGCGCAGCGCCTCGTCGGCAGTCTTCAGGATGTGGCGCGGCGTAAAGCCGTCCGTCGCACGCGGATAGAGCGCCTCAACGCGGCCGTAGATCGTCGCCGCTGCCTTGTTGGAGAGCTGCTGATAGACGATGGCTTCGGCCAGCGCGCCGAACAGGCTGCGTGAAGCCTTGAGCTCCATGCGGAAGGGGCCGACCGCATCGATGATTTCGGCCAGCGCCGGATCGGCGGCGCGCAGATGGGCGAGGGCGTGGCGCGGCTGGAAAGCAAAACCGCTCATCGCGCTTTCCTCATCGCGCGGTGTCGAACAGCGGGCCGGCACCCAGCGCCGTCGCACCTTCGATCTCGAGAATGCGCCGCTTGGTGGCGACACCGCCGCCGGCCGAAAAGCCGCCCATTTTGCCGTCGGCGCCCAGCACGCGATGGCAGGGCACGATGATGGCGATGGGATTGCGGCCGAGCGCCTGACCGACCTCGCGCGACTCGTGCGGCACGCCGAGGCGCTTGGCGATTTCCCCGTAGGTCATGGTCTGGCCGGGCGGAATGGTGCGCGCCACCTCGTAGACCTTGCGATGGAACTCAGGGACGGCGTCGAGATCGAGCGGGATGTCTTCCAGGCCGATGGCACCGCCGGCCAGCAGCCCCTGTATGCGATCGAGCGCGCGCTGCACGCCAGCCGGCGGCACGGTCTCGACCACATCGGCGCCGAAGCCAGCCCAACGTCTCTTCACGCGCTCGCGGGTGGCCTCTGCCGTCGCCTCGGGCAGTTGCAGGCCAGCGATTCCCCGGCCGCTCCAGATGAGGCCGCAGGTACCGATCGGTGTGTCGAACAGGGTGAAACTCAAGACGGCCATGGCACGGAATCTATCAACCTAACCGGTCAACCCGTCAAGTCGGGGAATCCCCAGTCGGCGTCATCAAACTGGCACCGACGGAGGATATTTTGCTCGGATTGAATCGATCCGGAGTCCGAGCGGTTGGTCTATTCGCGGGCCGAGAGCCATAGCCGTCTGAAGCAGGCGGTGCGCCGGCACAGGGCATTGTCGCGTGAGGGGCTTCTGGAGCGTCTGTTCGAGAAGCTGTTCCGCGGCCTGGTCTACACCCAGATCTGGGAAGATCCCGAAATCGACCTGGAGGCGCTGGCGCTGACGCCGGACTGCCACGTCGTGGCGATCGCCTCGGGCGGCTGCAACGTGCTGTCCTACCTGACGGCCGATCCTGGCCGCATCACCGCCCTCGACCTCAGCCTGGCCCACGTGGCGCTGAACCGCCTGAAGCTGGTGGCCGCGGTGCGGCTGCCCTCCTGGCATGCCTTCTACCAGTTCTTCGGCGCCGCCGACTCGGAGGCCAATCTGCGCGCCTACGATCGGCTGATCGCGCCGCATCTCGATCCGCAGAGCCGGACCTACTGGGAAGGGCGCAGCCTGCAGCAGCTCGGTCGCCGGCGCATCTCTATCTTTGCGCGGAACGCCTACCGCCACGGCGTGCTGGGCCGTTTCATCGGCATCGCCCATGTCGCGGCGCGCGCCTACGGCGTCGATCTGCGCCAGCTCTTGAGCGCGCAGTCACTGGAAGAGCAGCGCCGGTTCTTCGAGACCATGCTGGCGCCGTTGTTCGACAAGCCCGCGGTACGCTGGGCCACCGCCAACCGGCTCTCGCTCTATGGCCTCGGCATTCCACCGGCGCAGTACGAGGCGCTGGCCGGCGGCCGTGACATGGGCGCGGTGCTGCGCGACCGGGTCGAGCGGCTGGCCTGCGGCTTCAGCCTCGACGACAACTACTTTGCCTGGCAGGCCTTCGGTCGCGCCTATGCCGGCGATGCCAGCGGTCCCTTGCCGCCCTACCTGCGCCAGAAGGAGTTCGACGCGGTGCGCCGGCGCGTCGAACGGGTCGAGGTGATGAACCGCTCGGTGACCGAGTATCTTGCGGCCTGTCCTGCCGCATCGCGCGACCGCTATGTCCTGCTCGATGCCCAGGACTGGATGACCGACGACCAGCTCAATGCACTGTGGCGCGAGATCACCCGCACCGCGCGGCCCGGCGCCCGCGTCGTCTTCCGCACCGCCGCCGAACCATCGCTGCTGCCGGGGCGGCTCGATCCGGCGCTGCTCGCCCGCTGGCGCTACGAGGAGGAGGCCTCGCGCGCTTTCACCTTGCGCGACCGGTCGGCGATCTACGGCGGCTTCCACCTCTACGTCCTCGAGGCTTGAGATGAGCAATGCCGCCGCCTCGGCCGGCCGGTCCGCCGAGCTGATGGACCGCATCTATCGCCGCCAGCGCCACGTCTACGATCTCAGCCGCAAATACTACCTGTTGGGCCGCGACCGCTTGATTGCCGACCTCGCCCCGCCGCCCGGCGAACGCGTGCTTGAGATCGGCTGCGGCACGGCGCGCAACCTGGTGGCCGTGGCGCATCGCTATCCCGAGGCGCGCCTCTACGGCATCGACATCTCGGCCGAGATGCTGCTGACGGCGCGCCACATGGTCGAGCAGGAGGGCCTCGCCGCGCGTGTGCGGCTGGCCCATGCCGACGCCACGCGCTTCGATCCGGCGATCCTGTTCGGCGTGCCGTCCTTCTCGCGGGTCTTCATCTCCTACAGCCTGTCGATGATCCCGACCTGGGAGGCGGTGCTGGCCCAAGCGCTGACCTGGCTACGCCCTGGCGGCGAGCTGCATCTCGTGGATTTCGGTGGTCAGGAGGAGCTGCCCGTCTGGTTCAGGGCGGGGCTGCGGCGCTGGCTGGCCCTGTTTCACGTGGCACCGCGCGACGGGCTGGAAGCCGTGCTGGCGGCCCTGGCCGACCGGCAGATGGCGAGCCTTTGCCGCTTCGAGCGGCCCTTCCGCGGCTACGCGCAGTACGCCGTCTGCCGCAGGGCCGACTGAAGCGGCAACTACCTGGGCCGCATGGCCCCTCCGTCCGGCGGACATGGCCGGGCATGGGAGCGGCACTGGCAAGTCCCCTCGCACGGTGCTACCCCGGCGCATTGACTGCGTTGGGAGTACCCAAGATGACCGAAGCCTTCATTTGCGATGCCATTCGCACCCCCGTCGGCCGCTACAATGGTGGCCTGGGCGCCATGCGGGTCGATGACCTTGCTGCCCATCCCATCAAGGCGCTGATGCAGCGCAACGCCAATGTCGATTGGGGTTCGGTCGACGACGTGATCTATGGCTGCGTGAACCAGGCGGGTGAGGACAACCGCAATGTTGCACGCATGGCGGGTCTGCTGGCCGGCCTGCCGGTCGAAGTCGCCGGCGCCACGGTGAACCGCCTTTGCGGTTCGGGTCTGGAGGCCGCCGGTCATGCCGCACGTGCCGTGAAGCTTGGCGAGGCCGACCTGATGATCGCCGGCGGCGTCGAGGGCATGACCCGTTCGCCCTACGTGATGGGCAAGCCGGCCAGTGCCTTCGACCGCGCGATGAAGCTCGAGGACACAGTGCTGGGCTGGCGCTTCGTCAATCCGCGCATGAAGGCGGTCTACGGCGTCGATCCGATGGGCCAGACCGCCGAGAACGTGGCGACCGAGCACCAGATCAGCCGTACCGACCAGGATGCCTTCGCCTATCGCAGCCAGCGCCGCTGCAAGGCGGCCCAGGAGCGTGGCTTCTTCGACAAGGAAATCATCTCGGTCACGGTCAAGAAGGGCAAGGCCGAGATCGTCGTGGACAAGGACGAGCATCCCCGCGGCGACACCACCATGGAGACCCTGTCCAAGCTGCCGGCCGCGTTCCGCGAGGGCGGCTCGGTGACGGCCGGCAATTCCTCGGGCCTGAACGACGGCGCCTGCGCCATGATCATCGCCTCCGAGGCGGCGGCCCGGGCGAACGGCCTGACGCCGCGGGCGCGTATCCTGGGCACGGTCTCGGCCGGCGTGCCGCCGCGCGTCATGGGCATCGGTCCGGTGCCGGCGAGCCAGAAGCTGCTGGCCAAGCTCGGCATGACGGTGAAGGACTTCGACACGATCGAGCTCAACGAGGCGTTCGCCGCCCAGGCGCTCGCCGTGCTGCGGCAGTTGGGCCTGAACGACGACGCCGAGAACGTGAACCCCAACGGCGGCGCCATCGCGCTCGGCCATCCGCTGGGTGCCTCGGGCGGCCGGCTGATGATCACTGCGCTCAACCAGCTCGAAGCCACCGGCGGCAAGCGTGCCCTCGCGACGATGTGCATCGGCGTGGGCCAGGGCATCGCGCTGGCGCTGGAACGGGTCTGATGCGTCACCTGCTGCTTGCCGCCGCCACGCTCTTTCTCTCCAGCCTGTCGGCGCAGGCGCAGGTCGAACCGCAATTCACCAAGGAGCTCACCTCGAACGCTCCCGGCAGCAGCGACCTGCTGCTGCCGCGCTATGCCGGGTCCTTCATCCTGGCGCAGACCCGCAAGGACTTCGACGAGCTGATCCTGCCGCTCGGCAAGACGATCGGCTCGTCGTATCAGACCGATCCCGACAAGAAGCTGCGCTACGAGAAGGTCGAGACCGTCGAAGGCCGCCTGACGCGTACCGTCTATGTCGTGCCCGAAGGTCGCTCGACCCTCGAAGTGGTGCGCAACTACACCAACGAGCTGGAAGGCAAGGGCGCCAGGACCCTGTTCCAGTGCAGCAAGGCCGAGTGCGGCGAAGACTTCCACAAGCTGCATGGCGTGCCGCGGGCGCTGAAGCCTGAAGGCACGGCCTACAACCGCGCCCGTCGCGACCTGACCGGCAACGTGCTGGAGTATGTCGATCCCTCGGCCGACCAGCGACTGTGGGTCGGCAAGTGGGAGCGCGGCGGCGGCGCGGACGTCTATGTCTCGATCTATGCCGCCACCCAGACGGGCGGCTCGATGGGCAATGTCTCGGCCGCTCTCAAGGGCCGCGTGCTGGTGATGCTCGACGTGCTCGAAACCAAGGCGATGCAACAGAACCTCGCCTTCGTGTCGGCCGAGCAGATCGGTGGCGCGCTGGGCAAGGACGGCCGCGTCGCGCTCTACGGCATCCTGTTCGATTTCGACAAGGCCGATATCAAGCCGGAGTCCGACAAGCAGCTGGTCGAGATGGCGAACCTGCTGAAGGCCACGCCTGGCCTCAAGGTGTTCATCGTCGGCCATACCGACAACAAGGGCACCTTCACCTACAACACCGACCTGTCGCAGCGCCGCGCCGAGGCCGTCGCCAAGGCGCTTGCTTCACGCTACGGCATCGCCGCCGACCGTCTCGTCGCCAAGGGCGTGGGCCCGCTCAGTCCGCTGGCGCCCAACGACGACGAAGACGGCCAGTCCAAGAACCGACGGGTTGAGCTGGTCCGGCAGTAAGCTCATCGGACCGCGGGCCTCCAGGCCCGCTCTCAAGAAGCGGGCCTGGAGGCCCGCGGTCCAAGATCACGCCGTCAGATTGAGGTTGATGCCGGCTTGCCGCATCTCGGTGAGCATGCGCTTGCGGCTGCCTTCGAGATCGATTGCGGCAGTGGCTTCCAGCACCACGCCGACGTCGAAGCCTGCCTGGCGCGCATCGATCGCCGACCACGCGACGCAGTAGTCGAGCGCCAGCCCGCAGAAGATCAGTCGCGAGAGACCGCGCGCCTTCAGGTAGCCGTCGAGGCCGGTGCGGGTCATCTTGTCGTTCTCGCGGAACGCCGAATAGGAATCGATGCCCTTGTGATGGCCCTTGCGCACGATCACCTGCGCCTTGGTCACGATGAGTTCAGGATGGAAGGCGGCGCCCGGCGTGCCCTGCACGCAGTGATCCGGCCACAGGATCTGCGGCCCATAGGGAAACTTCACGGCCGAGAAGGGTTGCCCATCGGCCCAGGAACTGGCGAAGGAAGCATGGCCCGCGGGAT
Source organism: Alphaproteobacteria bacterium 65-37 (assembly GCA_001897995.1). Classification (GTDB taxonomy): domain Bacteria; phylum Pseudomonadota; class Alphaproteobacteria; order Reyranellales; family Reyranellaceae; genus Reyranella. The sequence continues at coordinate 13,310 of MKRV01000212.1, forward strand.
GCCAGTCCTGGGTCAGCACGATGTTGTCGTAGCGGGTGATCAGCCGGTTGACCATCGGCACGACGGCGCCAGCGCCCGGCACGGCCAGCGCGCCGCCCTCGCAGAAATCGTTCTGCATATCGACCACGATCAACGCCTCGTTGGGCATCCATTACGCTCCGCTACAGTGGTGGGATGTCCCCGAGGCCCTGTTCGCTCTCGAAGCCGGCGATCCAGGGACCCAGTGAGTGGCTCTCGATAGCACCTCGCAAGCCGCGCATCACGTCCTGATAATAGTGGAGATTGTGCCAGGTCAGCAGCATCGCGCCGAGAATCTCCTCAGAACGAATGAGGTGATGCAGGTAGGCGCGGCTGTGGTGCGTGCAAGCAGGGCATGCACAGCGCTCGTCGATCGGTCGCGGATCGTCGCGATGGCGTGCATTGCGCAGATTGAGTTCGCCACGACGCGTGAAGGCCTGCGCAGTGCGACCGGCACGGGTCGGCATCACGCAGTCGAACATGTCGATGCCGCGCTTCACCGCGCCCACGATGTCGGCCGGTCGGCCCACGCCCATCAGGTAGCGCGGCCGGTCCGCCGGCAGCATCGACGTCGTCTCGTCGAGCACGCGGAACATCGCCTCCTGGCCTTCGCCCACCGCGAGGCCGCCGATGGCATAGCCCTCGAAGCCGATCGAGGTCAGCGCCTTGGTGCTCTCGGCGCGCAGGGCGGGAAAGATGCTGCCCTGCACGATGCCGAACAGGCCGTAGCCCGGCCGCGCCGCGAAGGCACGCTTGCCGCGCTCCGCCCATTTCATCGACAGCCGCATCGAGAAGGCGGCCTCCGGTTCCTCGACCGGCCAGCTCGTGCATTCGTCGAACGACATGGTGATGTCGGCGTCGAGCAGGTGCTGGATCTCGATCGAGCGTTCGGGCGTGAGGCGATGCTGCGAGCCGTCGACCGGCGAGCGAAAAGTGACGCCGTCGGGATCGAGCTTGCGCAGCTCCTTCAGCGACATCACCTGGAAGCCGCCGGAGTCGGTCAGGATCGGGCCCGGCCAGTTCATGAACTTGTGCAGGCCGCCCAGCGCCGCCACGCGCTCCGCACCGGGGCGCAGCATCAGATGGAAGGTGTTGCCCAGCACGATCTCGGCGCCTGTCTCGGCGACGGATTGCGGCATCATCGCCTTCACCGTGCCGGCGGTACCTACCGGCATGAAGGCCGGCGTCTCGATCGTGCCATGCGCTGTCGTGATGCGCCCACGGCGGGCCGCGCCGTCGCTGCCCAGCAGCTCGTAGGAAAGGCTCATCGGCGCAACAAACAACAATCGCCGTAAGAATAGAAGCGGTATCGCTCGCCGACCGCGTGCGCATAGACCTGCTTCATGCGCTCGAGTCCTGCGAAGGCCGCGACCAGCATGAACAGGGTTGAGCGTGGCAGATGAAAATTGGTGAGCAGGAGATCGACGGCGCGAAAGCGGAAGCCCGGCGTGATGAAGATGTCGGTCTCGCCACTCCACGGTTTCACGTCACCATCATGCAGCCGCGCCACGGTTTCCAGCAGCCTGAGCGACGTCGTGCCGATCGACACGACGCGACCGCCGGCGGCGTGCGTCGCGGTGATCGCGTCGGCAGTCGCAGCCGACACCTCGCCCCATTCGGCATGCATGGTGTGAGCGTCGGTGTCGTCGACCCGCACCGGCTGGAAGGTGCCGGCGCCGACATGCAAGGTGACGCCCGCCGTCGCAATGCCCGCCTCGGCGAGGGCCGCCATCAGCGCCGGCGTGAAATGCAGCCCCGCGGTCGGCGCCGCAACCGAACCGTCATGACGCGCGAACAACGTCTGGTAGTCGCTCCGGTCCTGCGCATCGGCGGTGCCGCCGCGGATATAGGGTGGCAGGGGAACCGAGCCGGTGCGCTCCAAGGCCGCGAGGAACGCGTTGCCGCTGCGTTCGAAGGCCAGCACGATCGAACCGTCTTCGTGCTTGGCGGTGACCTTGGCGGCGAGGCCTTCGGCGAAGCTGATGCTGTCGCCACGGCGCAGGCGCTTGGCCGGGCGGGCGAAGCACAGCCAGTGGCTGGCGCCCAGGTCGCGGATCAGCAGGGCTTCGACGGCGACGTCCTGCCGGCCGTTGCCACCGCTGCTGCCGGGCCGCACACCCTTCAGGCGCGCGGGGATGACCTTGGTGTCGTTGAAGACCAGCAGGTCGCCGCGCTGCAGCAAGGCAGGCAGGTCGCGCACGCTGCGGTCGTGAAGTCCATCAGCAGCGACGTCGAGCAGCCGCGCCGAATCGCGCGGCACCACGGGGCGCTGCGCGATCAGGTCGTCGGGAAGCTCGAAGTCGAAAAGATCGACGCGCATTGCCCTTCAGACGGTAGCGCCGTCAGACGGCACCGACATCCATCACTTCGGGCGACGGATCGTCGGCCGGCGGCTCGTTGGCCGGATCGACCAGGGCGACGAAGCGATGCACGCCGGCCACCACCACGCGCTTCACGCGGGCGCGGCTTTCCAGGCAATGGAGGTGCGCCAGGGTCTCGCCGAAGGCGAAGACGATCTGGTTGTTGTCGAGATGGCGCGGGAACAGCACCGGCACCATGTCCCAGCCGGTGGCGCCTTCGGCCCCTCGGCGGGCGATCGCCGTCGTCATGTCGTTCAGCCGCGCATCGTGATGGGCCACGAGCTGGTCGAGGCGGGTATGCAGGCCGACGAAGGGGAAGCCGTGGCTCGGCAGCACCAGCGCGTTGGCCGGCAGGCGACGGAAGCGCGAGAAACCGTCAAGGAACCAGGTGAGCGCATCGGCTTCCGGCTCGTTCGGCCAGACGCCGACATTGGTGCTGATCTTGGGCAGCACCTGGTCGCCCGCGATCATCACGTTCAGCTCGGGGCACCACAGCGAGGCATGCTCGGGCGCGTGGCCGCGGCCCACGATCACGTCCCAGCGATGGCCGCCGATGGTGACGGGATGGGCGTGGATCAGCCGCTTGAAGGCCGGCGGCAGCGGCGCCACGCCCTTGGCGTAGCCGCCCTTGTGGCGATGGAAGAGCGAGATGCGGTCGGCCGGCACGCCGTTGCGGGCGAGATGGGCAGCGCGGATTTCGTCGCTTTCCACGAAGTCGTTGCGGGCCGCCTGGGCGCTCATGTACTCGCCCAAGGTCATCCAGAGCGGCGCGTTCCACTTGGCGCACAGCCAGCCGGCCAGCCCGACATGGTCGGGATGCAGATGGGTGGCGATCACGCGCGTCACCGGCTTGCCGCTGAGCTTGGTGGTGAAGATCTTCTCCCA
>MKRV01000212.1:16599-17002 GCA_001897995.1 Alphaproteobacteria bacterium 65-37
TGATGTGGTTGAGCTGGAAGGGCAGCGGCATGCGCAGCCAGTAGATGCCGGGGGCGACGTTCTTGATGTCGCCAGGCTCGGGAACGTCGCCGCAGGGGAAGCGGAGCTGGGCCAGCAGGCGCTGGGAGAGATCGGGAGAATCGGGCATGAAAATGACCCTAGCGTCGGCGGGGTTGGACTGTCACGACCGGCGGGCGACTGCCCGCCATGCAATATCACGCCGGCAGAAGCCCTCGGGCCAGTCGATCAGGTCCACTGCGCGATACGCGCGGGTCCGGGCCTCCTCGATGGTCGGGGCCAGGGCGCTGACATTCAGCACGCGGCCGCCATTGGCCAGAATGCGGGTGCCGTCGGACCCAGTGTTGTCAGCCTTCGTGCCGGCATGGAAAATCTGCACGCCCTC
>MKRV01000213.1 GCA_001897995.1 Alphaproteobacteria bacterium 65-37
TGGGATATTATGTGTTATGCCGAGCTCGGCATAAAACATACTCGCGCGGCGTAATATCGACCTGGACGTCGCCCCACTCCTCGGTGGGAATGTCGGCCAACCGGCGTTCCATCAGGGCCTCGCCGGTCGACACGATCTGAATGACCGCGGCATGGCCGGCCTCAAGGTCGCGCTCGATCGCGCGGATCAGGGTCGGCGTCTTCATCGACGTGATGAGATGAGAGAAAAATCGCTGCTTGGCGGATTCGAAGGCCGACCGGGCCGTGGACCTGGCCTGCGCATTGAGTGTGCCACGCTCGCCGGTGACGTTGGCGGCCTGCAGCGCAGCGTCGAGATTGTTGTGAATGATCTGGAAAGCGCCGGCATAGGCGTCGTAGATGCGGATCTGTTCGGGTGTGAGCGTGTGCTCGACCAGCTCGTACTCCACACCTTCGTAGGACAGGGACCGCGCCGCATAGAGTCCGAGCGCCTTGAGGTCCCGGGCCAGCACCTCCATGGCGGCAATGCCACCGGCCTCGATCGCCTGCACGAACTCCGAGCGCGTGGCGAAGGGAAAATCCTCACCGCCCCAGAGACCGAGCCGCTGCGCGTAGGCGAGGTTGTGCACGGTAGTAGCGCCGGTCGCGGACACGTAAACGACGCGGGCATTGGGCAGCGCATGCTGCAACCGCAGCCCTGCACGACCTTGCTGCGACGGCGCCTGGTCGCCTCGCTCGCCCTTGCCGCCGGCGGCATTGGCCAACGAATGACTTTCGTCGAACACGATCACTCCGTCGAAGTCCGACCCCAGCCAATCGACGATCTGGCGGACCCGCGAAACCCTTTCCTCGCGTGCGTCGGTCCGTAGCGTGGCGTAGGTGGCAAAAAGGACGCCCTGCTCCAGGCGGATGGGCGCGCCCTGGCGGAAGCGAGCGAGCGGTGTGACCAGCAGGCGCTCCATCCCCAGGGCCGACCAGTCGCGCTGGGCATCCTCGATCAGCTTGTCGGACTTCGAGATCCACACCGCCCGTCGGCGGCCCTGCAGCCAGTTGTCCAACAGGATACCGGCGACCTGGCGGCCCTTGCCGGCGCCCGTACCGTCACCCAGCATCCAGCCCCGCCGGAAGCGAACGGCGTTCGGTGCGTCGCCGGGTGCAGCCGAGACGACATCGAAAGTCTCGTCGACCACCCACGATCCGGCGAGATGGCCGCCATGGGCTTCGCCCGCATAGATGACGCTCTCGAGCTGGGCATCGGACAACAACCCATCGCTTACGACACTGGCCGGCAGGCGCGGTCGATAGTTGGGCTTGGGCGGCGCGACGGACGCCATCGCCGCCGACTGCACGAGCCGCGTCGGATGCGACTGTGCGCCGACGATCCCGATCGACTGCAGCTCGTATCCTTCATACAGCGCCTCGGTGAGGCTGCCGTCCTCGACGGGTTTCCACTCGACGGTCTGGTAGGCGAGCTCGGTGCCCGTTCGCTCGACCGAGCCGCCCCCAACGGCACGCGGCTTTCGTGCCCGCCCACGGCTCGATTTGCCAGCGACGAGATGGCAGGGTGCAGGAAGCGCTGCCGTGCCATGCACAGGCAAGCGCGGTGGAACATGCGACGTCACCCATTGGAGCAACGTGGCGACATCGGGTGCCATGCCGAGTGATGTTGGAAACGACCTCGGATCGTCGGCGGGTACGCGATCGAAGACGGTGAGGCGCGTCTCGATCGTGGTGCCGTGACGGGCGTAGACAGACCCATCAATGGCGGCGGAGAGCACGACACGGGCGCGTTCCTGGAGGCGGACGAAGGCCTGGCGCCATGATGGATGGTCCGGCGAGAGATTGGCGCCAGTGAGCGCGACCAGGCGCCCGCCATCGGCGAGGCGCACAAGCGCCGACGAGACATGGCGCAGGGCGGCCTCCGCGACCGTGCCGTCGACATGCGCCGCAGCCGAGAACGGCGGATTCATCAGCACGATACTCGGACGCACGGCATCGTTGAGATGATCGTGGATCTGAGCCGCGTCGTAGCGAGTGGCCGCAACACCGGGAAAGAGCTGCCCGAGCAGGGCTGCGCGGGTCTCCGCCAGCTCGTTCAAATACAGCCCGCTGCCGGCGAGCTCGGCGAAGATGGCGAGCAGACCCGTGCCGGCCGAGGGCTCGAGAACGAGGTCGGCCGGGGTGATCGCAGCAGCGCTGGCGGCGACAAACCCGAGCGCGAGCGGCGTCGAGAATTGCTGCAGCGCCTGACTCTCTTCCGAGCGTCGCGTATGGGCGGGAAGAAGTGCCGCGATCCTGCCGAGCATGGACAGCTCGGCAGCCGACGAGCCAGCCCGTGCCCGAATGGCCGATCCGAACTTGCGCATGAACAGCACGGTCGCCGCCTCGCAGGCATCGTAGGCGGTTTTCCAGTCCCAGGCACCGGTGGCATCGGAGCCGCCGAAGGCGTGCTCCATGGCGCCACGCAGGGCAACCGCATCGACGCGGCTACCACGCTCGAGATGAGAGAGAAGAACGTGTGCTGCTGCGGCAATGCCGGCGGACGGATCCGCAGGAACGCCGGGGAGCAAGCGTAGCGGCGCGGGCGCGGCCGCCGAGAGGGAGACATTCGACATGAAAGAGACCTCGGGAGAGCGGGAACGGTCTGAACCGGAAGGCGCTCTCTCTGGACCCCGCCGGCTCAAACCCGTCCCGGCCGTCCTCTTCCTCTCGCCTTGCGCCTCGAACGTGAGGAATCCCTCAATGGAAAAAGCCCGGCACGGCGGCCGGGCTTATCCAACGATTGGCGGCAAGAACGCAGGGCGGCCGAGGCCACTGCACGATGTTCCTGCTACTCGGCGGCAATGGCAGTCGGCTCGGCCTCGTCCGTCATGGAATCCTGCCCTTCGCCGTCGGCGAGGAAAGCGGGAAGCTCCTCGGCCGACTCGGCGGGTGTGTCCGACAGGTACTCGCTGTCGGTGAGCCGCAGCGGTTCGGGCAGCCAGCCGGCGCCGTCGAGCAGCCGCTCGGCCTCCTTCGCCATCTCGGCCTTCTTGAGGTGGTCGATGAGCTGTGCTGCCTGGTCGCCCTTGGCCTCCCGCACCGCTTCCAGGATGCGGGGCTTGGTGACGCGGCCGAGATAGTTGTCGACCGTCGGCCGCCAGCCGGCTTCCATCATGTCGAGGTGGACGGCACGGGCCAGCCGGTCTGCCTGGGCGATGCGCTGTTGCACCCCGTGCGCCGAGACGCCCGGCCCGCCGTAGCGGTCGCCCTTCTCGTAGAGGGCGTTCACGCCGAACGAGACGCAGTGCGCTAGGAGCGCGGCGCGCTTTGTGTCGTCGAGGGCGGCGAGCCGATCCCAAAGGGCGTCGTCGTCCTTGGGCAGCTCGGCCTTCCAGGCTTCGTGCCGGTCGGCGACCGCCCTGGCGGAAAGGCTGTCCTTCAGGTCGGCCGCCTGGACGGGAAAGAACACATGCCGCACCGACACTTCCAGGCAGGCACCGGACGCCCTGTGCTCGAAAGTATCGAGGCACAGCTTGTGCAGCAGTGCCGTCAACGCAACCTGCGGGTTGTTCGCCACCGCATCGCGTAGCGCCAGGGTGCGGTGGGCGGTCAGTTCGCTGATTACTCGCTCCGGCAGAGGCTTAACGGTGTCGTCACCGTTGTCGCCGTCGTCGTACCGCTCTTCCCCGCCGATGGTGATGATGGTGGGCTGCGCGGCAGGAGCGGCAGGTCCCGTCCCGTCTGACGCGCCAGCCTCGCCTTCCGCCAGGTTTTCGCTGCCAACGAGCATTGGCTCGTCCTCCCGTCGGACATAGCCTCGAGCGACAGCAAGGCTTCCGTCGGCGTCGATGCTGACGAACACACCGGCGCGCGCGATCTCGGCCGGTTCATAGCAGACCGGCCGATCCTCGAAGGCCGCAAGCGCCGACTCGATCTCGCCCAGCCGAGCATCAACCTCGTCAGGGAGTTCGTCGGCCCCTTCGTATTCGCTCTCGAGCTTCGCCTGCTCGGCGGTCAGCGCGTCGAACGTCGCCTGGTCCTGCGGAGTCAGATCGAACGTCACGCCGTCGAGTCGCCGAAGGTGGTGCGCATGGCCGTAGCGGAAGTCGATGGCCACCTCGATCCACTTCCAGCCTTCGCCGGCGATCTTCTGCGCCTCCGCTGCCAGCTTCTCAGTCGCCAAGCGATCGAGCAGGGCCATGTCCTGGAGCCAGCCGCCGGAGTCGTCCTCGAACAGATCGCGCAGGACCGTGCCGCCCACTGCCTCATAAGCATCGAGTCCGACGAACCGCGCCCGGCGGTCCGACGCGCGCACGGCGCTCTCGGTGAGCTGCCGGCGGATCAGGTAAGGCTCCTTGTTGTAGGACTGCTGCAATGCCTCCCAGACCTGCTCCTGCCGGGCAGGGTCGCTGCTGACGGTGAAGGCCATGAGCTGCTCCAGGGTCATGCCGTCCTCGGCATAGATCCCGAGCAGCTTCTCCGATACCGAAGCAAGCCGCAGCCGCTGCTTCACCACGGCAGGCGCAACGAAGAAGCGGGCGGCGATCTCTTCCTCGCCGGCGCCCTGGTCGCGCAGCACCTTGAAGGCGCGGAACTGATCCAGCGGATGCAGGGCGACACGCTGAACATTCTCGGCGAGCGAATCCTCCTCGGCCGAGATCTTGACCGTGGGGTCGCGCACGATGCAGGGGATCGGCGCCGTCTTCGACAGGCGCTTCTGATTCACCAGTCGCTCGAGAGCCCGGTAGCGGCGCCCACCGGCCGGAATCTCGAAGGTACCGGTCTCCGCGCCATCGGCGTCGAGGACCGGCCGGACGTTGAGGCTCTGCAGGAGCCCGCGCCGGGCGATGTCCTCGGCCAGATCCTCGACCGAGACGCCGGCCTTCAGGCGCCGGACGTTGGACTGGCTGAGCACCAGCTTGTTGAAGGGAATGTCGCGCGAGGCGCTGAGGGTGATCTTCTGAACGGCCTTTGCCATAAGGGATACTCCGCGACGGACGGCCGAGAGACTCTCTCCTGACCTCCAATCCGCCACGGAAGCCGGCGCAGCCCTCTCACTCTTTTCCCGCGATCTTCCAAGGCCCTCCAGGCCTCCAGTTCTTGTTGAACGTTGCGCCTCCCCGCAATGCCTCAAGCGGAGGCATTACAAAATCTCCGATGCGGTGAAGGAGGTCTGGCAAGGGAGCTGGCGCGAGAGCGATGGCGGTTCGCCGCAGGAAACCGCGCCATTGAGCTTGCTTCGTGGGATCGCTGGAGAAAGTCGCTGTCAGGGCAGTGGGCGTTTGCAGTGGAATGGTTGTTGCGCGTCGCTCGAATGTCGCCTGAATGGCCTGGGCGAGAGTCGATCCGGCAAAGGCAAAGGTCTCCGAGATGGCCCAGAGATCGAAGAAGTCCTTCATGCGGCTGTTGAGCAACCCAAGAGCCACCAGCGCTTGAAGCTTCTCCGCGACCACGGTCTCCGGCGGATAGGCGCGCAGATGCGGCAAGGGCATGCCGAGCAGCGATGGGTAGTCGATGTCCTGGATGCCAGGGGTGACGACGTCACCGAAGCCGATGTCGATCTGAAGCGGCAACCGTGCCCCAGCGATTTCCGCGTCCAGCGTCAAACGGATGCCGCTGTACTCTTCCTCGAGGCGTGCCGCTTGCGCCCGAATCGTCTCAGCGTTGAAGACAACGCCATCATCGGCGGCGGCGAGCAAGCAGATTTCGCGAAACACCGATACGATGCGCTCGGGTGCCGGATCGCCGAATCCAAGAAGATCAAGATCGCCGGTCGAGCGATAGGGCGTAGGCGCCCAGAGGCTGAAGAGCATCGCCCCTTTGAGGACAAACTTTTCGCGATGGGAAGAAAGACCGAGTCGATACAGCAGCCGCTCGATCGCGTAGCGCATCAGCGCCAACTGGACGTTCTCTTGCCTGTCGTGGGCGCGCTGCGTCAGCCGCGCCCTCACCGATGCGGCGATATTCCGGGGGCGCTCCTTTCGGTTCACAGGAGGGCCTCGAGATACGGTCGCATCACGTTCTGCACGCGATCAACGGTAGCGTACTTCCAGAGGTCATCCGCGGTGGCTCGGCGATTGCGAAGGCAGTCGCGCAGGGCTTCGATAGCGACGTCCAGTCCAATCTTGTTTCGGTACTTGAAGCAATCGGCGACCGTCTTCGCCGGGATGGTGATCGGAACGGGGACCTGCTCGATCTTGTGAAACTCAATGCCGGCGGTGAGCGACTTGCCGGTGGCCCGAATGATCCGGAGCGAGACAGGTGGTCGCGTCGGAGCCCATTTCTTCCATCCGATGAGCATCCAGACTTCGTGAGGTGTTTGAGTCGTCAACTCATGGAACTGCAGCGCCGAAAGAAGACATATGACGCCGTGGGGGACGATCCGGGCAGCCTCGGCCAAGCTGTGCGCTTGCGAGAGTTTGGCGTCAGCCAGCTGGTAGAGGCCCCGGCCCCGCTGAACCAGGAGTCCCTCCTCCTGCATCCGCTTCAGATAGACCCGGGGGACCCCGATGGCGTTGAAATCGCGGGCACGGGCAATCCCCCTCTTCCGGACGAGGGCAAGGGCGCGAGTCTTCAGCTTGGAAGGGCTAGCGGGCATGTTACTTATACTAGGCATATATTGACATTAGCCCTGTAAAGGTATCATCATTGCTCGCATGAGGACACCTCGATCCTGTTTGGTGAGCGTTCGCTGGACCGAAACGCATAGGTCTTTGTGCGACGCTGCTTTGCGAAAGGCTTGGCGTTCCTGCGAAAACCTGCGCGATCGGCCGCCGCGGACCGCCGATCTTACGCCTCACAACCGAATTGCCTGGGCTCGCATTGCCTCCGATCTTGGCACCGAAGCTAGTGATTTTCGTCACGGACGGCGCCATGCTGCAGAGATCGCCCAACGGAGACCGCCCGGTCGTGCCGGTCACGGAACCGGAGCTGAACGCCGTGCCGGGCCGCGACAGCCCCGACCCGCGGCTGGTCGAGTTGGTACGACTGCTCGCGCGCCGCGCGGCGCGGCAATGGTACGAGAAGATGATGGAGGAGCGCCGCGCGGGTCGCTCCTGACCCTCTCGAGGAGTGCCGTCCGATGAAGGTCGCCCTCTACGCCCGCTATTCCTCCGACAATCAGCGTGACGCTTCGATCGTCGACCAGTTCCGCATTTGCCGTGTCCATGCCGAGAAGCAGGGCTGGCAAATCATCGTGGAATACTCCGACCAGGCAATCTCCGGCGCCTCCTTGCTGCGGCCCGGCATCCAATCGCTGATCGCAGACGCGCTTCGTGGACGCTTCAACGTCGTTCTCGCGGAAGCGATGGATCGGCTGTCGCGCGACCAGGAAGACATTGCCGGCCTCTTCAAGCGCCTTGCCTTCGCCAATGTGAGGATGGTCACGCTCTCCGAAGGAGACGTGACGCATCTGCATGTCGGGCTGAAAGGCACAATGAATGCCCTCTTTCTCAAGGATCTCGCCGACAAGGTCCGCCGCGGCCTGCGTGGAAGGGTGGAGGACGGTAAGTCCGGCGGCGGCAACTCCTACGGATATGACGTGGTGAAGAAGTTCGACGAGAAGGGCGAACCGATCCGGGGCGACCGCTCGATCAACGAGGCGGAAGCGGAGGTCGTGCGCCGGATCTTTCGCGAGTATGTCTCTGGAATTTCGCCGAAGCAGATCGCGGTAGGACTCAATCGCGACGGCGTTGCCGGACCAGCAGCCCGAGACTGGGGCTTCACCACGATCTACGGCAGCCCGAAGCGCGGCAACGGCATCCTGAACAACGAAATGTACATCGGCCGGATCGTCTGGAATCGCCAGCGCTTCATCAAGGATCCAGATAGCGGCAAGCGCGTGTCACGCCTGAATTCTCGTGAGGACTGGATAATTCAGGAGACCCCGGAGCTGCGCATCGTCGAGCAGGAACTCTGGGATGCCGCGAAGGTACGTCAACAGACCGTCAAGCAAAACGCCGAGACCGGCGAGGCAAACGGCATCTGGGAACGGCGCCGGGCCCGTTATCTGCTGTCAGGCTTGACGCGCTGCGGCGTATGCGGCGGCGGCTACTCGATGATCTCAGCAACCCACGTCGGCTGCTCGACTGCCCGGAACAAGGGCACATGCAGCAATCGGCTGTCGATCAAGCGGGGGGATCTCGAGGATCGGGTTCTCGGCGCGCTCAAGAGCAAGCTCATGGACCCGGCCCTGTTTCGGGAATTCTGCGATGAGTTCACTCGGGAAATGAACCGGATGCGGATTGAGGGGCGCGCCTCACTTGAGGCAGCCAAGTCGGAGTTCGGCCGCATCGACAAGCAGATCAAATCCACAGTCGACGCCATTGCCGACGGCATGTACCACCCGTCGATGAAGGCCAAGATGGAGGGGCTCGAAGCCCGCAAGGCGCAGCTCGAGGCCGAGCTTGCTCACGCGGAAGAGCCGCCGCCGCTTCTTCACCCCAAGATGGCGGGCTTCTATCGGGAACAGGTAAAGGGCCTGGCCGCCGCGCTTCGCGGCGACGAAGGCGGGTCGCGGACCGAAGCGGCCGAGCGCCTACGATCGCTGGTCCGCAAAATTGTGCTGACGCCGGCGGACGGCAAGCTCACGATCGACGTGCACGGCGACTTGGCCGGAATCCTGACGATCGCCCAAACAAATGCCCTGTCGAAGAAGGTCGACGACGGCACAGATGCTGGCGACCAGCTTCGCTTGCCCCAAAACAACAAAGGTCGCCCCCGTGAAGGGGCGGCCTTTGTCGCCGAACTTGCGAAGCAAGTTAAGCTGGTTGCGGGGGCAGGATTTGAACCTACGACCTTCAGGTTATGAGCCTGACGAGCTACCGGGCTGCTCCACCCCGCGGGAATGTGGTCCCGGGTC